>JBBQRJ010000047.1:0-16795 GCA_038214955.1 Aggregatilineales bacterium
GTTGGCGCTGACCCTGATCAGATTGCGATTCTGGATAACTTTTGTTGGGGTAATCCGCTGCTGCCAGATCGTTTGGGGTCGCTGGTACGCGCTTCTCAAGGCTGCTATGACGCGGCGGTTGCCTACAATGCGCCGTTTATCAGCGGCAAAGACAGCCTCAATAATGAGTACATGGGCGCGGACGGTCAGCGTCACGCCATCCCCGGCACGCTATTGATCTCGGCTATCGGGATTGTGCCGGATGTGACTAAAGCTGTGACGATGGACTTGAAAGCGGCGGGTGATCTGCTGTATGTGATTGGCGAAACCCGCGATGAACTTGGCGGCAGTCACTACCATATGATCAACGGTTTGACGGGCGGCACACTTCCTCAACCCATCCCTAATGCGCTGGCTACCCTGCGAAAACTGCATCAAGCGATGAAACAGGGCTTGATCAAGGCTTGCCATGATGTGAGCGAAGGCGGGATCGCGGTTGCGCTGGCGGAAATGGCTATTGCTGGCGGGCAAGGGGTACACGTCTATTTGGAAGACATTTATAGTCGAGACGGTTCACCAGAACGCACCGCCCACGATGACGCAGTTTCGCTGTTTTCCGAGTCGAATGGACGTTTCATGGTCGAAATTTCGCCGGATGATCAAGCGGCGTTTGAGACGATGATGGCGGACGCAGCACTCTATTTGATCGGAATTACGAGCGGTCATCATCTTCATGTCCATCGAGGGCGTGACTACGAAACGAGACTCAATAACTTCCTGTACTGCAAGTTGCAGGATATGGCGGACATATGGGGGGCTGGACTCAGCGACAAACCCGTTAAATCTGATGTGAGCCGCCCAACCATTAAAGCGCCCCAAACGCCGATCCGCACGGTGAAAACGCACACGGCGAAACCCCGCGCCTTAATTCTCCATGCCAACGGCACGAATCGAGATCGGGATGCGGCGCAAGCGTGTGAAGTGGCGGGCGCAGATGCCCATATCGCGCATATGACGCACATCCTCAACGGGGATACGCGCATCAGCGATTACGATCTGCTGATCGTTCCCGGCGGGTTCTCGCATGGGGATGACTTAGGCGCGGGCAAACTGTGGGCGACTGATTTGCGTCACCGCTTAAGCGACGACCTGAACCAGTTTGTCGAGAGCGGGCGTCCGGTGATGGGCATTTGCAACGGCTTTCAAGTGCTGGTCAAGGCGGGTATTTTGCCGGGAAGTGAGTTTGACGGATCGGTGACGCTGACGTACAACGAGTCGGGGCATTTCGAATGCCGATGGGTGATGTTGCAGCCGAATACCGCGAGTCCATCGCTGTTCACGGAGGGCTTAACCGAACCGATCTACTGTCCGGTGGCGCATGGCGAAGGAAGACTCCTAGCGCGGGATGAGGAAGCACTGGATACGCTGTGGCGTTCCGGTTTGGCGGCGCTCACTTACGTTGATGAAAAGGGCGGCGCGGCGGGTTATCCGCTCAATCCAAACGGATCAAGTTACGCGATTGCGGCGCTCACCAACCCTGCTGGGAATGTATTCGGCTTGATGCCACACCCGGAAGATCACATTTTTTCATGGCAGCACCCGCGCTGGACACGCTGCGAGTCGGGGATGCTTGGCTTGCGCCTGTTCCAGAACGCGGTGAAATACGCTTAAACATTGCCCCTCACCCCTAAGTCCCCTCTCCCACGCAAGCGAGGAGAGGGGACTTGAGCGACGTATTTCTCCCCTCTCCCCATTTATGTGGGAGAGGGGTCGGGGGTGAGGGGTGCAGATGAGTGGAGATCGAATGCTTACGCACGAACAGATTCTCGAAGCAGTTCCGCACGTACTCGATACCGTCAATTTGGACGGCTTTGGCGATAAATGGGCGGGCAAAGTCCGCGATATGTATAGGACGGGCGGGGCGCGACTCCTCATCACGACGGATCGCATCTCCGCGTTTGACCGCGTGGTCGGCTTAGTCCCGTTTAAGGGACAGGTGCTTAATCAACTGAGCGCGTGGTGGTTTGACCAAACCCGCGATCTCGTCAACAACCATGTGATCGATGTGCCAGACCCGAATGTGACCGTCGCCCGTGAAGCTGAGGCGCTTCCCGTTGAGGTGATCGTGCGCGGTTACATCACCGGGGTGACGAGTACGGCGCTCTGGACGTTGTACGCCGCCGGAGAGCGTCAACCTTACGGGATTTCGCTGCCCGACGGTTTGCAGAAAAATGACGCGCTGCCCACCCCGATCATCACGCCGACAACGAAGGCGACGGGCGGGGCGCATGATGAACGCCTGACCCGCGCTCAAATTCTTGAGTCGGGCTTGGTCGAGCAATCGTTGTGGGAACAGGTCGAACGGACGGCGCTGGCGCTGTTTGCACGCGGGCAAGAGATCGCCAAGAAAGCGGGCTTGCTGCTGGTCGATACCAAATACGAATTCGGGTTGATCGGCGGGCAATTGTCGCTGATTGACGAAATCCACACCCCCGACTCCAGCCGCTACTGGACAGCGGAGTCGTATGGGAAGGACAGCGAACCGGATAACTACGATAAAGAATTCGTGCGGAAATGGTTCGTGTCGCAAGGCTATCGCGGGGATGGGGTACAGCCACCGCTGACACCGGAATTCGTCGCACAAGCCGCCAGTTTGTATATCACCGCCTATGAGCGGTTGACCGGACAAGTTTTTACACCGGGGGATCAACCCGCCGCTGACCGTATCGCTCGAAATCTTGCACGCTACCGGGGGTAAATAAACAACATGACTGCATTCGTCCCGATTCTCATGGGGTCACGTTCCGACTTATCACAGGCGCAAGCCATTGCCGAAGCCCTCAAGACGTTTGGCATTGAAACCGAAATCCGCGTGGGGTCGGCACACAAGACGCCGGCTCATGTCCTTGAAATCCTCAAAGCCTATGAAGCTGATCCGCGCTCGAAGGTGTATATCACGATTGCGGGGCGCTCGAATGCGTTGAGCGGTTTTGTTGACGCCCAGGTGACTGCGCCTGTGATCGCTTGCCCGCCTGTCTCGTCAAGTTTCGGCGGGGCAGATATTTATTCTTCACTGCGAATGCCTAGTGGTGTCGCGCCAGCGGTCATCATTGAACCCACCGGGGCGGCGCTGCTGGCGGCGAAAATTCTGGCATTGGGTGATCCTGAACTTAAAGCGCGGATCGCAGCGTACCAACAGCAGTTGGCAGACATCATTATCAAAGATGATAAAGAGGTCAATAGTCACGGATGAATGTGACATTTCACGAAGATGATAAACCGCATGACGCTTGCGGCGTGTTCGGCGTGTATGCGCCGGGGCGTGACGTTGCCCGTATGACGTTTTTTGGCTTGTACGCGCTGCAACATCGCGGGCAGGAAAGCGCGGGGATTGTCACGAGCGACGGGCGGTCAGCTTATTCGCATAAGGCGATGGGCTTAGTCTCGCAGGTGTTTAATGAAGGCAACCTATCGCCGCTTGAAGGGCATCTGGCGATAGGACACACCCGTTATTCGACTACCGGGTCATCGCACATTCGTAACGCACAGCCCACGCTGATCGAAACGATGTACGGTCCTTTAGCGGTGGCGCACAATGGTAACTTGACCAATGCGCTGGAACTTCGCCAGCGATTGCTAGAGCGCGGAGTCGGTTTGTCGTCTACGAGTGATACCGAATTGATCACGCAAATTCTCGCCGCGCCGCCAGAAGTGTGGGCGCATGATATTCTGAACACGATCCCCGATGATCCCCATTCGGATCGGTGGATGCTGCGTATCCGTGCGCTGATGGAGATTGCAGAAGGCGCGTACTCGCTGGTGATCCTCACCGATAACGCCGTGTACGCCATGCGTGATCCGTTGGGGCTGCGTCCGCTGTGTTTGGGTCAAGTCGATGAGGGTTACGTCGTTGCCTCAGAGACGTGCGCCCTGATGACCATCGGCGCGAAGTTCGTGCGCGAACTCGAGCCGGGCGAAATTGTGCGCCTTGATCGGGAAGGCGTGTCTTCTGTGATTGGCAAGCAAGCGGCTACACGGGCGCTGTGTGTGTTTGAGTATGTGTATTTTGCCCGCCCCGACTCGGTCATGGGTGGTGAGATGATCCACCAGATTCGGCAGGAAATGGGACGGCAGCTTGCCATTGAAGCCCCCGCCGACGCGGATATTGTCGTCGGCGTGCCGGACTCGGCGACTCCTCACGCGATTGGCTACGCACAGCAAATCGGCTTGCCCTACACCGAAGGCTTGACCAAAAATCGCTATATCGGGCGGACGTTCATTCAGCCCGACGATAATTTGCGTCAACAGGGTATTCACCTCAAGTACAACACCCTGACCGCTAACCTTGTGGGCAAGCGCGTTATTTTGATAGATGACTCGATTGTGCGCGGCAATACGGCGGGTCCGATGGTGCAGCTTTTGCGTGATTCAGGCGCGAAAGAGGTTCATCTGCGCGTCTCATCGCCGCCTGTGAAGCACCCGTGTTTCATGGGCGTGGATATGGCGACTTACCGTGAGTTGATCGCGCATCGCTACGATATTCCCTCGATTTCCGAGAAAATTGGCGCGGACAGCCTCGATTATCTCACTTTACCGGGCATGATGAGCGCCATTCGTGAAGTGGTGGGCAGTGATGCGGGTTACTGCACGGCATGTTTTTCGGGCGTCTACCCGATCAAGATTCCTGAATGGCTGTTCCACGACGAACGCGACAAGAAAATCTTTGAGGCGAAACTTCACGTATGAGCTGTGTTTTAGTGGTGGGGTCAGGCGGGCGAGAACACGCCCTCGCATGGGCGTTAGCACGTTCGGCGGGGGTTGAACACGTCTATGTTGCTCCCGGTAACGCGGGGACTCAATGGGCGGCGGGTGATGGAGTTGCGCCTTCGCAGAATATCGCATTAGATGATTTCGCCTCGTTGATCGCTTTTGCGCGTGAGAACCAGATCGATCTCACAGTGATCGGCGCGGAAGTGCCTATCGCACAGGGTATTGGGGATCAGTTCGCGGCGGCAGGGTTAAAGGTGTTTGCACCCACTCAAGCGGCGGGGGAAATCGAGTCGTCTAAGGCGTTCTCGAAAGATTTCATGCAGCGGCACGGAATCTCCACCGCTGAGTATGGCACATTCACCGACTACGACTCGGCGCTGACATTTACGCGGGCGTTGGGCAAACCGTTCGTGATCAAGGCGGACGGATTAGCGGCGGGCAAAGGCGTTTTGCTGCCTGACACGATTGATGAGGCGGCGTCGATTTTGTGGGAAATCTTTCACGGGGCGCTGTTCGGCGGGGCGGGTGATAAGGTGATCATTGAGGAGCGGCTGACGGGGCGGGAAGTCTCGCTGCTGGCGTTCAGCGATGGCGAAACGGTGATCGCTATGCCCGCCGCCCGCGATCACAAGCGCATACATGACGGCGATCAAGGGGCGAATACGGGCGGCATGGGCGCATATGCCCCCATACCTGATGTGAGTGCGGACGAGATCGCGCAATTTACGCGGGATGTACTCGAACCGACGATTCGCGGTATGGCGGCGGAAGGTCGGCGCTATGTGGGCGTGTTGTACGCGGGGTTGATGCTCACGCCGGACGGGGTACGCACGCTGGAGTTCAATTGTCGCTTTGGCGACCCTGAAGCCCAAGCCATACTGCCGCTGTTGGAAACTTCGCTCTATGATGTATTGAGCGCGTGCGTCGAAGGGCGCTTAAACGCGCTGGATGTGCGCTGGAAAACGGGCGCGTGTGCGACGGTGGTCATGGCGTCGGAGGGGTATCCCGCTACTTATACTAAGGGGCTGCCGATCATGGGGCTAGACCGCGTGCCGGATGATGTTCTCGTGTTCCACGCGGGAACGTCGCGCAAAGATGACGAGATCGTCACGGCGGGCGGGCGCGTTCTCGCTGTAACTGCTGTGGGGGATACGCTGGCGCTGGCACTCGCACGGGCTTACGAAGGCGTAGAACACATCCACTTTGACGGAATGCAGTTTCGACGCGACATTGGAGTCATGCGCTAACATGAGCGATCAAGATAGTCAATATAAACAAGCGGGCGTGAATATCGACGCGGGTAATGAGGTTGTGCAGAAGATCAAGGCGGCGCTGCGATCTACCTTTACGGCTGATGTGCTGTCGGATGTGGGGACGTTTGGCGGTTTGTTTGATGCGTCGGCGCTGAAAACGATGCAAGCGCCTGTGTTGGTTTCTTCGACGGACGGCGTCGGTACAAAAACCAAAGTTGCTGCCCGTGTTAATAAATGGGACACCGTAGGCGCTGATCTGGTCAACCACTGCATCAATGATATTCTGGTGCAGGGGGCGCGTCCTCTGTTCTTTAACGATTACGTGGCGGCGGCAAAAATTCAGCCGGATGTGATCGCGGCAGTCGTTATAGGGATGACTAACGCTTGTAAAGAAGCCGGAATCGCGCTGATCGGCGGGGAAACTGCCGAAATGCCGGGTGTGTACGAACCGGGCGAGATTGATATTGCCGGGACGATCATCGGCGTGGTTGAACGCGGGAAAGTCATCACGGGAAAGTCGATCACGGTAGGCGATGTGTTGATCGCGCTGCCTTCGAGCGGTTTACACACGAATGGTTTTTCGCTGGCGCGTAAAGTGCTTGATGGTGCTGACTGGAACGCGCCACACAAGTCGCTGAATGGGGTGTCGATTGGCGATACACTCCTCGCTGTACATCGCTCCTATTTGCATGATGTCGATAAATTGTGGGCGGCGGGCATTGAAACGCGGGGACTGGCACATATCACGGGCGGCGGCATAGTCGAGAATTTGCCGCGCATCTTCAAGCACGGGATTACGGGGCGAATCAAGCGCGGTTCGTGGGAGATTCTACCCATTTTCCGCTTGATCCAGCGCGAAGGCGATGTACGAGACGCCGAAATGTACCGCGTGTTCAACATGGGTATCGGGATGATCGTTGTCATTCCGGCAGAACAACTCGAAAAGGCGCTTGAGATTTGCCCACAGGCAAAGCATGTTGGACTGATTATCGAAGGTAATGGCGGCGTGCAGATTGTATGAAACGACTGGTCGTGCTGGTGTCTGGTTCGGGGACGAACTTGCAAGCGTTGATTGATGCGAGTCTGGGTAGCGATCTTCCCGCAGAGATCGCGCTGGTGGTGTCGAATCGTAAGAACGCCTATGCGCTCGAACGTGCGGCACAAGCCAATATTCCGACGCTGTATTTTCCGCTTAAGGGTTATACAGATCGGGAACGCTACGACGCTGATTTAGCCGATCAAGTGGCGGCTTATGAACCTGATTTGATCGTGCTGGCGGGTTGGATGCACATTCTGAGTCCGGCGTTTTTGACCCGTTTCCCGCGTAACGTGATCAACTTGCATCCGGCGTTACCGGGTGCGTTTCCCGGCACACACGCGATTGAGCGGGCATATGAAGCGTATCAGCGCGGCGAAATTGACCATACAGGAATCATGGTGCATTACGTGATTCCCGAAGTGGATGCTGGCGCGGTCATCGCGCAGACGCCCCTATATTTTGAACCGGACGAGTCGCTAGAAGATTTTGAACGGCGACTCCATACGCATGAACATTCGCTTTTAGTTCGTGCGACAGCCATTGCGTTAGGTATCAACGTTTGAAGTACGAAAGCGGGCTTTCCCGCTTTTTTTATGCCACATTCACTAACAAGGAAAAAGGAATGATCCGCGAAATGAACGGCTATACACCACCCATGATCGAAGGGGATTTCGTCGGCAAGCATATCATCACGGTTGACCAGTTCGCACGCAAAGACCTCGAAATTTTGTTTAACGCGACCAGTTCTTTACGCAAGCGCGTGCGCCAGCATGATCGCGGGTTGACGGAACTGTGCGCGGGGCGCGTGATGGCGTCGCTGTTTTTTGAATCCAGCACGCGCACCGATTTATCGTTTCAGGCGGCGATGCGGCGCTTAGGCGGTGAGATTATCAGCGCGAGTAACGGCGTGCAGTTCTCGTCTGTTTACAAAGGCGAAAATCTGGCGGATACCGTGCGGGCGGCGGGCTGTTACGCTGATCTCGTCGTGCTGCGTCACTCGCAAAAAGGCTCGTCGTTTGAGGCGGCGTATTACCTCGACAAGCTGAATAAGCAGATTGATAACCCCAGTGTTTTGATCAGCGGCGGCGACGGAATTGGCGAACATCCCACGCAAGCCCTACTGGATATGTTCACGATCTATGATAAGAAAAAGACGTTCGATAACCAGACGATCACGCTGGTAGGCGATTTGATGAATGGACGCACGGTGCATTCGCTGGCAAAGCTGATCGCCCGCTATGGCGTCACAGGCACGCGCCTTGCATTCGTCTCGCCGGACGCGCTGAGGATGCCTACCGAAATCATGGTGATGCTGCATGAACGCGGCGTAACGACCTACGAAACCGATGATTTAATGGAAGTTCTGGGCGAGAGCGATGTCATCTACTGGACGCGCATTCAGGAAGAACGTTTTGATAATCCCACCGAATACGAGAAGATTAAAGACCATTTCATCATGACGCCCGCGCTGTTGAATCAGGCGAAAGCAGATGCGATTTTGATGCACCCGCTGCCGCGCAAGCATGAAATGGGGACGCAAGACGATCACGACATTCTGGATGAAGACCCCCGCGCCATCTATTTTGAGCAGATGGAAAACGGGATGTTCGTGCGTATGGCGCTGCTGGCGAAAGTGCTGCGCGGGGTGTATGTGTAGATGATCATTCGCATTGACGGGATGGTCGATCCGCATGTGCATTTGCGCGATTTAGAGTGGGCGCACAAAGCGACGTTTGCCAGCGAAACGGCGGCGGCGTTAGCGGGCGGTTACTGGGCGGTGATGGATATGCCGAATACGCCGCCTTCCACCATCAGCCGTGCCGCGCTGGATACGAAATTAGAGCGCATTGGGGCAACGGCGCGATGTGATTGGGGCGTGTACTTCGGCGCATCGCAAAGCGATAACACGGCGGAATTTGCCGATGTGTCGGCGGACGTGTGCGGGCTGAAAATCTTCTGCAACGATACGACGGGCGATCTGCTGGTGGAAGATCAAGACTTGCGCGATAAGATGTTCGCCGCGTGGACATCGCCCAAGCCGATTGCCGTCCATGCCGAAGGCGATACCGTGCGCGAACTTCTGGAACTTGTGCGTAAGTACCGCCGCAAGACCCATTTTTTGCACATCAGCACGGCAGAAGAAATCGCGGATTTGCGGGCGGCGAAAGAAGAAGGCTTGCCGATCACGGTGGGCGTGTGTCCGCATCACCTGTTCTTGACCGAACAGGCGATTAAAACGCTAGGCACATTCGCGTTCATGAAGCCGTCTCTTAAAACGCAGAAAGATGTCGATGCGCTGTGGGATGCGATCCGCGATGGTGTGGTGGATGTGATCGAGTCGGATCACGCGCCGCACACGCTGGCGGAGAAAAGTTCGCCTAAAATCCCCTATGGCGTTCCCGGCTTAGAAACGACGCTTCCAGCAATGCTTACGGCGGCGCGACAAGGGCGGGTCATGTTGGAACGGGTGATCGACATGGTATCGACTAACCCGCGCCGCATCTGGGGACTGGAATGCCCACCGGAAACCTATACGCTCGTGGATTTGGATGCCTCGTATGTGGTCACACGGGCGAATTTGCACAGCGCGTGTGGGTGGTCGCCGTTCGAGGGGATGCGCGTCACGGGGCGCGTGATTGAAACGCGGATACGCGGTCAAGTCGCCTATGATGGCGAACAGATCATTGCGGCGGCGGGGGCAGGGCGGCGTGTTGTACACATCTGAAATTTTATACAATGCGATCAAGCCGCTGTTGTTTCGCTTAACGCCGATGCAAGCCCACGCGCTGATTCTGCGTTTGCTGGCACTCGCGGATCGGTCAACGGTGGTGTGTTGGATGCTGGCATGGGTGTATCGGCAGGCGTTTACCCCTCACCCCCCAATTCCCTCAGCCTCACCCCCCGACCCCCTCTCCCAAAAGAAGGAGAGAGGGAGACAGTTACATATTAGAGGGAAGGTAGGGACGCCATTCATGGCATCCGCCCACATTACCTCCAGCGGCGGACGCGATTTATTGCATCCCCACGAAACACCCCCTCAGCCCACGCAAGCGAGGAGAGGGGAAGTCCAATCGACTCGCTCTGTCACGGTGGGCGGGGTGACGCTCGATCACCCCTTGATTCTGGCGGCGGGGTTCGTCAAAGGTCACGGGTTCGCCTCTGAATTGGAGGCGCTGATCGCAGTAGAACGGGGAGAAAATATCATCCCCGGTTGGCGTTCGATGTCCGCGCTGGTCGGCTTGGTCGAGTTTGGCTCGTTCACACGGTATCCCCGCGTGGGCAATTCCGGTGTGGTGATTTGGCGCGATCCGGCTAGTCAATCGACGCAGAATCGAGTCGGGTTGAAGAACCCCGGCGCACAAGCGGCGGCGGCGTTTCTGGCGCGAAATAGGCGGCATTTACCGCGCACATATGGGATCAATATTGCGGTGAGTCCCGGCGTGAACGATCTCGATCAAGGGGAGCGCGAAATTCGAGAGGCAGTCGGCTTTTTTGTGGATATGAATATTGTGCCATCGTGGTTCACGCTCAATTTAAGCTGTCCCAACACGGAAGATGACCCCGGCGCGAATCAAACTGAGGAACAGGCGCGGCGATTTTGCGCGGCGGCGCTCGATGTGATCGGGCAACGTGCGCCGTTGTGGATCAAGCTGAGTCCTGAGCTTGCGCCGGAACAATACGCCGCGTTGATGCGAGTCGCGGTTGAAACAGGCGTCAAGGCGATCATCGCTACGAACACGCTGGCTCAACCCACGCCAGATGATCCGAAAATCAGCGCGGGGATGGCGGGCGGGCGTCTTCATGCTTCAGCAAGTAAATCGGTTACGCATTTGTTACAGACAAAACGGCTAGAACGTTATACCATCGATGTGATTGCATGTGGTGGCATCATGAGTGGGCAGACTTTCGCGGCGTTCGACACACCAGCGGGGCAATACTGGTCGGCGTTGATCTATCGCGGGGCATTGGCGGCGGCACTCATTGAGGAGGAATATGAACAATTCTGTCGCGTGGACACTTCTGGAAATCGGCGCGGTTGGTTTCAACCTGAAAAAGCCGACGACCTTTAAATCGGGGATCGTCTCACCTGTTTACGTGGACAATCGCATACTCCCGTTTCACCCGCATCAATGGCACGTTGTCATTGACGGTTTCAAAACGACGCTAGAGCAAAAAGAACTGCGCTTTGACGTGATTGCCGGGGTTGCGGTGGGGGGCGTGCCGCATAGTTCGGCATTGGCGTATGAACTGCGTGTGCCGTCTGTGTTCGTGCGGCAAGAATCTAAAGAACACGGCAAGGGCAAGCGAGTCGAAGGCGGGGACGTGAATAAAAAGCGCGTCCTGTTGATCGAAGATATGGTGACGACAGGCGGCAGCAGCCTTGACGCCGTGTGGGCGCTGCGGGCAGAAGGCGCAGTCGTTGAGGATGTGTGCGCCATCATCAGCTATGAGTTTCCCGAAGCGCGAGAGGCGTTCCAGTCGGCTAATGTACGCTTGCATACGCTGACCGCATTCGACTCAATTTTGCTGTCGGCAGACATTATGGGCAAGCTGACCGCCGATGATGTCAACGTTGTTCGGTCATGGATGCTTAACCCGCGAGGCTGGAAACCAAAATGAACGCCGTAGAAAAGTTTAACCTTCGTGCTGATGCAATCGATTCGCTGGTGTGTGTCGGGCTAGACAGTGATATTAAGCGGCTGTCGCCGTCCTACTGGGCAGGTGATCAGCCACAGTTCAGGTTTAACCAGTCGATTATCGAAAAGACCCACGAATATGCCGCCGCCTATAAGATCAACATGGCGTTTTATGAAGCACGTGGTGAGGAGGGTTGGCGGGATGCGCGTCTTACGGTCACTTATTTGCGCGAAAATCACCCCGATATTTTGGTCATTTGCGATGCCAAACGTGGCGATATTGGCAGCACGAGCGAAGCGTATGCACGAGCGGTCTTTGATGATCTCGGTTTTGATGCGGTGACGCTTGCGCCTTATCTGGGACGCGAGGCGCTGATGCCGTTCATCTCGCGGACGGACAAAGGTTGTATTATTTTGTGCCGCACATCCAACCCCGGCGCGGGCGAATTTCAGGATTTGATCGTGGAAGGCAAACCGCTCTATCTTCATGTTGCAGAGCGCGTGAGCCGCGAATGGCAGGGTAACTGCATGTTAGTCGTTGGCGCAACCTACCCGGATGAGATGCGCCAGATTCGCGCCGTTGTCGGGGATATGACGTTCCTTGTTCCCGGCGTGGGTGAGCAGGGCGGAGACGTAGAGACGACCATACGGGCGGGGCTGAACCGTCACCGTAAAGGCGTGATTATCAATTCGTCGCGTGGGATCATCTTCTCAGATGACCCGGCGGCGGCGGCGCGTGATCTGCGGGATACGATCAACCGTTCCCGTTGATCAGGCAGAGGCAAGAATACGTCCGCAGCTTTCGCAGTAGACGATTTTGTTGCCCATGCGAACCTGTTGATTAGCGATTGACGTTTGTTCAACACGGCAAAACGAACAGCCATCGGGTCCCAGCACGGCGACTGGAATGCCCTTCATGCGTGATTTCAGACCCTCGTAAATCTTGATCGCAGCGGGGTCAATTTTGGTCACATGGTCTGTGCGTCGGGTTTCGGCGGTGGCGAGGTCTGCTGTCAGTTTTTCTTTTTCAGCCAGCAAATCGGCTTGACGGATGACCTGAGACTCGCGGGTTTCGGTGAGCGACGTTTCGGCGCTCGTCACTGCGGCACTCGCTTTATCGACCTGTAACATCAAGTCGATGAGCGACTCTTGCAAGGTGCTTTCGCGCCGCTTGAGCGAGTTAAGCTCGTCCTGTAATTCTTTGAGCGCCTTCGGGTTGGACTGATCCCCGTTGTAAAGCTCGGCGTCTGTCTCTGCGATTTTCGCTGTCACGCCTTGAAGTTCTAATTCAAGGTCGGCGGCACGGGTATGTAGAGGTTTGAATATGTTTTGTGTGGTTTCAACCTGTGACGCGGCATGTAAGACATCTTCGTCTTTGCCAAGCAGGTCTTCGATTTGCTTGATGCGTGCGCGAGTCTTGTTGATGGTTAATTCGAGCGTCTGTAACCGATACAATTGTGCTGAGGGGTTAACCTGCATGGTGATCCTTATCGCTATTCTGATCTACAAAGCGTTCATTATACTTGTGCTATCAAAGTCTTTCGAGAAGCGAAGTTAAAACCCATGATTATTCGTTCTGAAACCCCGCAAGATTATGCTGCAATTGCAGACATTAACACACGCGCCTTTGCAGAACAGAGCGGCGTAGGCGTGATTCCGTCTCTGAGCAGACATCGCAGTCCGCATCAGTGGGGGCGTTCCCTAACGCCGAAGTTTCGGCGCAAACGTGGGAAGCAGCGATGGTTTATCCGCTCCAGCCGAGTTTGTTTGAAACGTACTACGAGCAGGTGAAGGCGGGCAAACGGGCGTCGGGTCGTGTGATCTGGATGGTTGCGTTCGACATCGCGTGAAATTTTCGTTAAGTTTTTGAAATTGTCGCTACTTATTCCCCCCATTGCTCGTATATGATTGTGAAATGAAAAACAATGGGGAACTCAACGATGAATAATCACCGGAAACCAAACGGCAATACAGTTCTGTATGTCGAGGATTTACGCAAAGACCTGAAAATGGGCGAAGTCGTCGTCCACGCGCTGCGCGGCGTCACGCTGTCGGTTGATCGCGGCGAATTTATGGGCATCGTCGGTCCATCGGGCAGCGGCAAATCAACGCTGCTCGGCTTGATCGGTGGGTTGGACTCGCCTACCAGCGGCACAGTCCAAATTGACGGCACAGACATCACCAAAATGAACGAACGCGCCTTGACGCGCATCCGTAATGAAAAAATCGGCTTCGTCTTTCAATTCTTCAACCTGATTCCGACGCTCACCGCGTTGGAAAATGTTACGCTGCCGATGCAATTTTCACGCGATCACAAGAAGAATGCCAATAAGCGGGCGAAAGAACTTCTGACGATGCTTGGCTTGGGTGATCGTCTGGATCATCGTCCGACGCAGCTTTCCGGTGGTCAACAACAGCGCGTGGCAATGGCGCGTGCGCTGGCAAATAATCCGCCGCTGCTGTTGTGCGATGAACCGACGGGTAGTCTGGACACCGAGTCGAGCGAAACGGTGATGAACGCGCTCCGTGATGTGCAAAAGACCTTGAACACAACGGTGATCATCGTCACGCACAGCATGGACGTTGCCGCCCATTTAGATCGTTTGGTGACGCTGGTGGATGGCTCCATTTCTTCGGATGTTGACCCGCGCTCGACTGCCCAACGCGCCGCTGTGCAAATGTTGAAAGACAAGTACGCGACGGGCGAGATGAATACGTTTACGCAAACGACAAAGGGTTAACCTCATGTTGGAAAACCTGTCGTTTTACATACGCCATTCAGTCAATGATTTGCGCGTGAACGGTCAGCGGACGTTCTTCGCGCTGTTGTGCATCGCGGCAGGCGTGGCGGCGATTGTCTCGCTGCAAACCCTCGCTGTGATGATTTCGGATACGTTGACGGGCAATCTGCAAAAGAATAATCGTGGCGATATTGCCGCCACTATACAGACTAATTTCGGCGCTAACAGTGATGACGCTGTTATGGATGAGGCTGTCGCGGCGGGTGACTTGTTCAAAGAGGAATCCAACGTTTTCGGGCAGCAGTCCTCAAGCTATTACATCACACAACAGGGGATCGACAATCTGCAAGCATGGCTTGACGAACGTTACCCCGATCAAGTCGAGATCACCTATGCGAATTCGCTGGTAGACTCGTTCGCCGTGTTTTTCGGCGGGGGTGGGGCATCCAACTTAAACGTGACCGAAAGCGGGACGCAGGTGTCGTCTGCTATTCCGGTGATGATCGATTCGTCGGTCTACCCGTTCTACGACACGACTCTGAGCGAAGACGGCACCCCCTTAGACGACCTACTGAACGAACCGACGGATATTGTGTTGAGCCGCCGCATTGCCCGCGATTTGGGCGCGGAAGTGGGAACGGTCATTCGCATTGACGGCGCGAATGTCGATTTTACCGTGCGCGGTATTACAGGCGACGAAGCAGAAGTCAAGAACATCACCGGGGCAGATACATTCACGGCGTTGTTTGGCTACTACTATCTTGACCTGCGTTCGCTGGCGCTGTTTGAAGAAACGCCGCTCAAAATTGATCGGGTGTATCTTCGCATTAACGATGTCACGCCTGATCTTGTCCTGCAAATCGAATCGGTGCTGGCAGCTCGTTACTCGTATTTGTCTACTTCGACTACCGAAGATTTGCGCGAGAGTTATGAAGCTCTGTCCGACAACATTGGCACGCTGACTTCTGTGATGGGGCTGCTCTCCATGTTGATCGGCAGCATCGGCATTGTCAACACCATGCAGGTGATTGTGCGGCGGCGCACGGTAGAAGTCGCCGTACTCAAGACCATCGGGATGCAAGCCGGGCAGGTGACACGCTTATTCCTCGTGGAAGCGGTCATCATGGGGATTCTGGGCAGCCTCGCGGGGATCGTCCTCGGTTGGGGCGCAGTGTTCCTCGTGCGCGGCGCGGCAGAAAGCCTGTTAGCGACGGAACTCCCGTTCCAGATTGCCCCGCTCCCCGCATTAACCGGATTTGGCGTTGGCATCGTCGTGACTACGGTATTCGGTTTCTTGCCTACGCTCACGGCGGGACAGGTGCGTCCGGGTGTCGTGCTGCGACCCAATGATAATATCATCCCCAAAGCGGGCTGCCTGTCTATTTTGCTGGCGTTGGGGCTGATCATCGTCGTGCTGACGTTCATCGCTACACCGATTGTTGGCAGCGTTTTGACCGCGTTCCAGGTGATCGTGGGCGCGTTCGTGGGGGCTGGTTTCCTGTACCTTGCGCTGAACGTGTTGATCTGGTTTTTCGGGCGCATTTTTCCGTCTTTCGGCATTGTGGATTTGCGGATTTCGCTGCGTCAAATGCGGGCGGGTCGCGCTCGTGCCGCTGTGACTCTTCTGGCGCTGGTTGTGGGCGTGTTCTCACTTAGCACGATTACGCTGATGGCAGACTCGATCACCAATTTACTGCGCGTTTCCCTCAACGAGCAGAGCGGCGGCAATGTGTATATTTCCGTGCCGAGTCCGATGCAGGTTGCCGGAGTCGAAAACGTGCTTGGTGAGGTTGAAGGCGTGTCGAGTTATCATGTGACAGAAACCTATCAAATGGAAGTGGTGTCGATTTTCGACAACGAAACAGGCGAAACGCTGACGCCAGAGGTGTTCGCGGATCGTATGGATTTGTCGAGTATGCGCGTGTTCAGCGCGGATGATGAAGGCAACACCGAAGAAATGACGGGCGAAGAAGCCCGCGAAACGGGTGTTCCCGGTTTAGACCCGATTGATATTGTCCAGAGTGAACTCGGCACAGTCGATATGCGTGCCGCTGATGATACTTTTGACCGCACGACGAGCGGCGGGCGTCAACTGACCCTTGCCGATGTAGGACAACCTTATATGGTCGTGGAGCAAAACGAACTGCTTTCTAGCGCGGGCTTGAGCGCGGGTGATCGCATCACCTATCGCCTTAATGACAGCGACGAGGAAGTCACCTTAGAGATCATCGGTGTGAATGCGATAGGATTTGTAGGCGGTGCTTTCTCCAATTCGACCTACATGATCGAAGGCGCATTGCCTGAAGGCACAAGCCCAACCGGAGTCAACATTATGGCGAATGTTGAGGAAGAAAGTATCCCTGCGCTACGGCGTGA
>JBBQRJ010000048.1:0-16674 GCA_038214955.1 Aggregatilineales bacterium
CTCGAATTCGGGGAGGGGTCGGGGGTGGGGTCAGAAATAACGATCTGCGTAAGGTGAGTAATCTACTTAACGCTATACTGAGGATCATAAAGTGCTATCTTAAGGGGAGACTATGCCAACGATTGAGGATGCAATTTTATGGGCGACAGAAGTGCATCGGGGACAGGTCGATAAATCGGGTAACCCGTACATTCTGCACCCGATTCGCGTGATGATGCGAATGACTTCCCCCGAAGCCCGAATCGTGGCAATTTTGCACGATACGATTGAAGACTCCGATCACACACTGGATGATTTGCGCGAACTCGGTTACGACGAACCGATCATCGCGGCGGTGGATGCAATCTCGCGGCGTGAGGACGAGTCGTATGAGGAATTTATCCAACGCCTCAAGCCGAACCCGTTAGCGCGGCGTGTCAAACTCGGTGATTTGCTCGATAATATGGATTTAAGGCGTGCGAATCCGGTAGTTGCCGAAAAAGACGCTGAACGACTCGCCCGCTATCAACGCGCATGGATCGAACTGACGCAGGACAATCCTCCGCCACTCTATCCGTATTGATTGGAGTCATTCATGAGCCTGATTACTGACAAAACGGCATTGATCATCATTGATGTGCAGGACGGTTTAGATGATCCTGTATTAGGCAAACGCAGCAACCCCGACGCCGAAAACAATATTGCGCGTCTGCTGGCAAACTGGCGCACAAACAAACGCCCGATCTTTCACGTACAGCATATGTCCGTCAATGAGAACTCGCCTTTGCGCCCCGACAAACCGGGCAACGCCATCAAACGCATTGTCGCGCCGCAGGGAAACGAACCCGTGATTCAAAAAAACGTGAATAATGCGTTCGTCGGCACCGATTTAGAGACTCGCTTGCGGCGGGAAGCTATTCAATCGGTGGTGGTCGTGGGGTTGACCGCTGAACACTGTGTTTCGACGACGGCACGCATGGCGAGTGACTTGGGGTTCAAGACCATCGTGGTCGCAGATGCAACGGCGTCGCATGAACACACGGGCTATGACGGGGTGCATTATCCCGCCGAAACGGTACATGCCCTTTCAATAGCAACCCTAGATCGTGAATTTGCCACGATCCTGAAAACGGATCAAGTGCTGGACATGCCCACCATCAACGCGCATGGATCGAACTGACGCAGGACAATCATTGGATTATTTATTCGTATTAGAGGGAGGATTGTAAGATGACAATTGCCCAATCCGAAACATTGTTCGATGAAATCACCGATTTTCTTGTAGCGCAGCCATCGCCAGAACAAATCATCGCTTATCAGGCATCAACAAGTTTGCAAGGGCGGCTCAATGATTTGCTGGATAAGAACGCAAATGCGGAATTGACGCCCGACGAACGTAGCGAACTGGATCAATTTTTGCAGTTCAATCATTTATTGATCCTATTGAAGGCGAAAGCGCGGCTAAGATTGCTATGACGTATATCCCTGCCGAACTGCGCCGCCGAGTCATTGAAAGAGCGGGAAATTGCTGCGCGTATTGTTTGCTCAGTCAAGAAGATTTGGCTTTTTCGTTTCACATCGAACACATTATCGCGGAAAAACATAATGGAGAAACGATTGAAGCAAATTTAGGCTTAAGCTGTCCTACGTGTAATGCCTATAAGGGAAGTGACCTAAGCTCAGTAGACTGGGATGAGACAGGGGAAGTGATCCCTTTGTTTCACCCTAGAAAACATCAATGGGAGGAACATTTTATACTTGAAGGCGCACAGATTCTCCCACACACAGCGCAAGGTCGTGTAACCGTCTTTCTGCTTAAACTGAACAGCCCATCCCGCCTTGCAGAACGCCGATTCCTCATACGTTTGAAGCGTTATCCATGTTCTCAAAGGGCGGCGGCTAACTGACCCACCGAGGTATGGCGTTCGTTCGGGTTCTTGGCTAATGCTTGCATCACAGCACGGGCAACCGACTGGGGAAGGTCTGGCAGTAGTTGACGCGGGTCGGGGATAGGCTGCTGCAAATGCGCGAATAACACCTGTCCCGCGCCCCCTTGATAGGGTCGGACGCCCGTCAGCATTTCGTAGAGCATCACCCCGACGGCGTAAATATCGGCACGGTGATCAACCTCGCTTGCCGCCAAAATCTGCTCTGGTGCCATGTAATCAATGGTGCCAAACGCGCCCGAACCGGTGAGACGTGTTTCAGAGTCGTTCAGCTTGACCAAGCCGAAATCCATCAGCACAAGTTCGTTTTCGCCGCGCAGCATCACGTTAGACGGCTTGATGTCACGGTGAACGAGTCCGCGTGCGTGGGCGTAATCCAGCGCATCGGCAAACTGATTCATCAGCGGACGCAGCGTCTCGACGCTCAGTTTTCCGCTTTGTTTCATGTAGTCTGCCAGTTCCATACCGTCGATGTATTCCATCGCCATGTAGTGAACGCCATCACTTTCGCCCACCGTGTACACTTTGACGATGTGCGCGTGATTCATTTCCATCAGCGTTTCCGCCTCGCGCTGAAAACGGCGGCGAAAATCGGATTGAGACGCTAAATCGGGATGCAAAATCTTGATCGCCGCCGTGCGTGTGCCGTCAAAACCCTTATACACCTCGCCCATGCCGCCGCGCCCGATCACGCCCAACACCTCAAACGCGCCTAACGTTTTCCCTGTCAATGCGCCGGGGTTCTTGATCTCTGGTTTGGGCTGACCGCCGCGTATTTGATCAAGGTCAAAGGCGAACCCATACAGGCGTGTATCGACTACATGGCGCACAAACTTGCGAAGGCGGGAATAGATCAGCACCAGCAGCACGAGCGCGATCACCGCCGCAACTATCGGATTTGTCGAGCCTACAATAATTTGCAGCAGCACCGCGACCACGAAAAAATCGACCAGCGCGAACAGCATGATCGCCCCGTAAACCAGCGAACGATTGATCACAAGGTCAATTTCAAACAGGCGGTAGCGGAACAAGCTCACCGCAATGCTGATCGCCATGAACGCGACTAAAATGGGGGCGCTGAAATCTGCGAACGCTTGCAGAAGCGCCTGATCACGCGGGACACTGGAAGCCGCTTGCAGCCCCGTTACCCCAACGATCAAAATCAGGATCAGGATCATTACAAAGAGAAACGCCTTCAACTGCTGGCGGCGCACCGGCGATTGAAGCCGAACATAGCGATAAATGCTGAAACCGATTCCTATCACAATCGTCGGGGCATACATCGCAGCGGAAAGTATCGCCAACGGATGATCGTCCGGCAAAAATCTGCCAAACGGGAGGGCGACTAACACTCCATAGACAATCGCGCCCCAACGGGGAACAAATTGCAGGTCGGGGAATAGAAACAGGATGCTGACAAACGCCACCGTGACAGCAGTCGAGTTGAAGTCCTCGAAGTTTTGCCAACCCTGTCCATCAATTGCCCCGCGTGCAGGAAAAGTATGTCCAAGAAACAAGAAGGTAAAAGCAAAAAATACAGCAGCGCGGTCATGCGGACGGCGAAAAATGAGCAGCGCCCCGATTCCGTAAAATGCGATCATCTGCACCGTACTCGCCACTGTAAACGAGGCACGCATCGTTGACGCAATGCCCATCTCTTCCCAACTGGCGACAGTTTCCGCCGGGCAGCCGCAGTTCTGCAAAAATTCAGGAATGCGAATCGGCAGTTGAACAACATAGAAAACGAGCAGCACAACCCACACGATTTGTAAGAATCGCTGCGTGCTAACGCGCTGAATAGGTGGGAGAGTCGATACAGTTCCCGTGCTTGCCGTCATGTTCCGCGCTCCGCTAAGATGGCTGCATTGATAAAAAATAATACGCAAAAGGGAAGGAAAAGTTCCTTCCCCTATCATCTTACCCTAGTGTCAGGCTGCGCGGGAAACAAGTAAGCACATCGTGACCCTTCTCCGTGACCAGCAAATTATCTTCGATGCGAACACCGCCGACTCCCGGCAAGTAGATTCCCGGCTCAATCGTAAAGGTCATGCCCGCTTCCAGCAGATCCGTCACATTGGGCGCAATCTGCGGGATCGGCTCGTGCGTGTCCAATCCCAAACCGTGACCCGTCCGATGTGTGAAATACTGCCCATAGCCCGCCGCTTCGATCACATCACGGGCGGCTTTATCGACCACGCCCATCGGGACTCCCGGCGCGACGATGGCTTTAGCGGCTTCATTGGCGGCTAACACCGTATCGTAGATTTTCTGCATGTCGGCGGTGGGCTGCCCGAAGCAAAACGTCCGCGTGATGTCTGCCGGATAACCGTCAATTTTGCCGCCGTAATCAATGAGCAGAAATTCGCCCTCTTGCAACACGCGATCTGTCGTGAAGCCGTGCGGGTTGTCGCTGTTGGGGCCCGTTTGCACCAGCGCCTCGAACGCAATGCCATTACAGCCCATTTGCAGCACGAGATCGTTCAAGCGTGCGCCGATTTGACGCTCGGTCATACCCGGCTTGATCTCATCCAGCAACTGCGCGAGGGCTTGCTCGCTGGCGCGTACAGCGCGGCGCATCAAATTAATTTCATCTGCCTTTTTGTGGGCGCGAATGTTGACCAATGCGCGTTCGATGGGGACAACTTGCAATGTGGGATCAATCTGCATGAAGTTAAGCCATTCGGTGACGCGCATGGTCATGCCGTCAATGCCGATGCGCTTCCCCCTCAAACCGAGATCGGTAATTGCCTTCTGGAATGCGCCCATATAACCGTCGGCGTCACCCCACGCAATCGGCATCGCTTCGAGGTCGGGACGCTTGGTCACTTTGGGCGTTTCCAGCGCGGGCATGATGATGCTCAAACCCTGTTGGGTGAAAATGGCGATGATCGGGCGTTCGGATAGGTGAAATTCTAGTCCGGTGAAATACACCATGTTCGCACCCGGCACGATCATGATCGCATCCACGCCGCTGATCGCCAGCAGCGACTCCATGCGCGATTTATAGTCTTGCTGCATCAGGTTTGCTCCCCTTCATTGATGAGTTTAGGGTGTACTCTATCAACGAAGGGGAGAGATTGCCAAACCCGTGCCAACTTTTGAGATGAAGTGAATTAGGTGCGCTTAGCTTTATTTAGGGGGATGTCACCCCGCAGTCACCCATAATCGACGTGCTTCAACCACAACATCACGATTTATCCTCAGACGTGCGATGGTAGCTCTGCCCGTTGGTGTCATACCGATCAATCTGATCGCATCATCGCTCCAGCGAAAATGTTCATGCCAGTTTTGTGTGCGCGGATTATAGAGTGGTGCTTCTTGTCCTGTTTCCGGGTCAATGCTCGTCTGAAAATCGAGCTTGAATCCGTTGCAACCAATACAGGCGTAACTCAGCTTGTCGAGCGCAGTTGCACCCCCACGCGACTCAGGGATAATGTGATCGATTTCCATTGACATGACAATCGCCTGTTGTGTCTGACCGTATTCACAGCGTTCGTGAGCGCGGTCAATAACCTGTTGGCGCAGCGTTTCGGCTATTCGCGCCATTAAGCGCCCAGTTTTAACTGCTTCTCAACCTCATAGCCACGCTGTTTGAGCAGCACAAGGGCTTGTGAACGCAGAAGAATCACATGATCAACAAGGTTGATGAGCCGTTCCATTTCGGCGTTTTCCTCATCGCTGAGTCGGCGCTGTTTTCCAAGCACTGTTAATTCCCGCAAACGTGTATCTTGAAACCATGCAAACCGTTGATGTACAACTGCCCATAATTGTTCATCAGAATAGCGCCGCAGATCGTCCGGCGTGAGGTTTGCTTCGGGGAAACCACCAAACAGCAGCGATAGGCTGTCCAGCAGCACCGCCTCTACTGAACGATTCGTTTCTCCCGCGATTTGTCGAGCGCGTTCATAGACCTCATCGGGTAGCTCAAGCTCAACCGTCGCTTTGCTCATTCGACTCGCCTTTCATCTCGTTGCTACTATTGTAAACGGAACTGTCTACCAGAGCGAAGTCGATGTATCGCCGCTTTGTGTGACCCTAGCGCAATTATGATTGATCAGGATCGCTGAAACCAGCCGATTTCACGCCGCGCCCGTGATCCATCACATCGCCCACCTGAACGCCTTTGCTCAATAACAGTTCACGCGCTTGACTCACATCCCCGACCACCAGATGCACCGCCTTGACCGTTCCCGGCGACATCTGGTCGAGTGCTTCAATCCCCTTTGAGATGACGATAGAACATGCCGACCCCACGGGCGTCAACTGGATATGGTCACGACGCAGCGGTTAAACCTCAAGACAGTAAGCACGACCATTCGTTGCCATGTTTTCGCTGACTGTCAGCACCGACTGCCAGAAGGCTTCGTCACCTTCCTTCAAAAAACTCTGCCCC
Source organism: Aggregatilineales bacterium (assembly GCA_038214955.1). GTDB lineage: Bacteria > Chloroflexota > Anaerolineae > Aggregatilineales > Phototrophicaceae > Flexifilum. The sequence goes on from JBBQRJ010000048.1 coordinate 6,319, forward strand.
CACCAAACCAGCATTTGACCTTGATACTCAAGCACCTGACAAGCCATAAGCTTCAATTCCTGCTGCGTTGGAAACAGATCCGCATAGGGCGGTTCAGCATATTGACGCGAGAATGAGAAAGCCTGCAACACCATGAAGGAGGGGTGATCTGGTATATTCTCATGAATCCAGTTGAGGTAATCAGGAATAAAGAGACTAACGTTGCTCGGAATACGAGGCGCTTGTTCTGGTGTCGTGATCGACCCGCCATCCAGCGCAATAGGGTACACATCGAATCCCACTATATCGCTAAATTCACTCAACTGACGTGTCGTCTCCAGATAAAAAGCGGTCTCTGCGGACGTAATCGTATGAATACTGCCATCAGCATCCGCCGTATAAGCGGCAACAGGGGCATGAACCATCATCACAGGCAGGTTCGGATCTGTGGTTTTAACGCGATTGTAAAGCGTCTCAACATCTTGCTCGGGGGACTGCCAGTCGGTGATCGCTGCAAAGGGTTCATCAATGCTCAATACGGCGGCAATCATGCCTGACCCTGCACACGCGATGAGATCTTGAAGAGGATCTGTGGAAGAGGCGATGGCATAGAGAAGCTGACCAGGAACAATGAGTTTGACATTATATTTTCGCATCGCTTCAAAGGCGGCGTCATCCGCATGACACGGTGGTAGAAAATCGGCTTCATATCCTAATGATAAAGATGTGGGATGTTCTTGATACTGAAAAGTGGGTAAAAAAGCCGCGATATGATGATCTGCCAATTGGCTGAACAGCAGATCATAATCTCTGGACTCTGCAAGAAAACGCGGAACCCCTGCGGCAATGACTGTCATGGGAGACTCTGTGGCAAGGGTCATCGATATGAGAGGCTCTGAAAAAAACACAATCGTCCAACAGGTCAGAACCAAAACCGTCCTTTGAATGAGTTTACGAACTGAAGTCATTATTCCCTTTGATATGAGATTTCCCCATAGAGGCAACAAAAAAGCGGCAATACATTTGTATCGCCGCTTTGTGTGACCCCGACAGGGCTCGAACCTGTGGCAAGATGATTAAGAGTCATCTGCTCTACCAACTGAGCTACGGGGCCGCCTAACATATCTCCAATTATAGCAATACGCCTTTCCCCGTCAAGGCTAGAGTTTGTGCCTACGCGCTCTTTCCCTATACAATAGAGTGTACATACAAAATGAAAGGTGGGGTCTTGTCCCTTCAAACACGCGGTTTGACCGCCCCCGAAGTCGCAGAGCGCGTCAAGCGCGGCGAAAGTAATAACTTTAAAGCGAGAGTCGGGCGCTCCTATTGGCAGATCGTCCGCGATAATATATTGAATATCTTCAACATTGTTTTGTTTACGCTGCTGGTGGTGGTGCTGCTGTTTGGCGACTACGCGACGGTCTTATTCGCGGGTTTTAGCGTCGTCACCAACTCGTTTTTGGGCATGGCTCAGGAGATCAGCGCCAAGCGCAAACTCGACCAACTGGCGGCGCTGGCGGCAACCGATATTCGCGTGTGGCGCGACGGCAAACTGATCGCTGTGCCGATCATGGACATCGTGAAAGACGATGTGATCCCCCTCGAACCCGGTGAACGACTCGTTGTAGACGGGCGCGTGCTGGAAAGCGACGCGCTCGAAATCGACGAATCGCAGTTGACGGGCGAGTCCGACGCGGTGCTAAAAGAAGCGGGCGACAACCTGTTTTCAGGCTCATTCTGCATTGCGGGCAGCGGCTTGATGCAAGCGACCCAAGTGGGACGCGAAAGCACGATCAACCGTTTGTCCAGCACAGCGAAAGCCTACAAGGTTGTCCTCACACCAACTCAACAGCGGTTAGCGTTGATCGTAGAAATCTCCATCGTGATCATGGCAGTCGTCACGCCGATGCTGTTCATCGCGGGGTCGTTGCAAGACCAACCCGTGATCAACCTAGAGACGTTTCGTAATGCGGTGGTATTCGTCGCCAGCATCGTCCCGCAGGGCTTGATGTTGAGCGCGATTCTGGCGCTCACCATTGGCGCGATCAGCATCAGCCGCTTTCAAACACTGGTACAGCGAGTCAATGCCGTCGAGTCGATGGCAAACGTGACCACCCTCTGCTTTGACAAAACCGGAACGCTCACCAAGAACAAACTCAGCGTGAGCGAGATTCTGCCCCTTTCGCCCATGCCAAAGGCGGAAATCGATAGGCGGCTGAGGCTGTATACCGCGAATCTATCCCACCTCAACCGGACGGCGGCAGCAGTCGCACAGCACCTCAACGGTGATGTGCCGATGCTGCCCGAAATGGTCAAAACGCGAGAAGTGCCGTTCACATCAACCCGCAAATGGGGGGCGCTGGTGTTCGCCAACGAAACGTTGATCATGGGTGCGCCGGAGCGCGTACTGCGTCTGCGTGATGCGGAAGCACAGCAGCAAGCGACAACGCTGGCAGCACAGGGGATGCGCGTACTTGCCCTCGCACGAATGACCACGACGTTGACCGACGGGCATTTGACCGATGACCGCGAACCGCTGGCATTGATCGTCTTGAGCGACGAAATGCGCTCGGACATTCAAGAGACGCTGAACGACTTCCGCAAAGAAGGCGTCGCACTCAAGGTGATTTCGGGGGATAACCTCGAAACCGTGCGCGAGATCGCCCGCGAAGCGGGTATGACAATCCGCAAAGCCTTCACTGGCGATCAATTGGAAGCCATGACGGATGCCGAACTCGATGCGGCGGTCATAGAAGGCGATGTATTTGCCCGCATTGAGCCGGACACGAAAAAGAAGCTGATCATCGCTCTCAAGCGGCAGGGCGAATATGTGGCGATGGTGGGTGACGGCGTGAACGATGTCCCCGCGCTGAAAGAAGCACATCTCGCCATTGCCATGAACGACGGCGCACAGATCAGCAAGGATATTGCCGATATTGTGCTGCTCAACAACGCCATGACCACACTCCCCCGCGCCTTTCATGAGGGGCGCATCATCACGCAGACGATTTTCGCCACCAGCCGTATTTTTCTCGTCAAAAACTTCTACAGCATCCTGTTTTTCGTGTTCGTCGGGTTTATGGGGATGCCCTTCCCGATCAACCCGATCCAGATTAGCTGGGTGACGTTCGGCGTGATCAACTTGCCCGCCGGGTTGATCGCCTTCCGCTTGATCCACCCTGTGTATATGAAGCTGTTCCGCCGTGATGTCATGGATTACGTAGTCACGGTGGGGTTTATCGGGTCAGTGGCGATGGCGGTGGTGTATGCGTTTATCTACCTCAACAGCAACCGTGATTTAATGGAAGCACGCAGCACAATGATGTTGTTCCTCACGCTGTACGGGACGATTGTCGTCTGGAATACGCACGGCGTCGATATTTTTGCGCCGCGCACCATGATCACCCATTGGCGCGTATTCCTGTTAGGGTTGGTTCTAGCGACGGTGACGATCCTCGCGCCGTACCTGTTCCCGCATTTGCTCGAATTCAAAGCGCCGACGGCATGGGAATGGGGTTTCGTCCTGCTGATCTTCATGATCTCGCTGGTGCTGATCCGGTGGGGGATGCAAACCCGGGCGCTCGTGAGGCGGCTGTGGAAACTGACTTCGCCGTGAAACTGCCCAATCTTGACCGGGCGTTCATTGAAGCGCCGAAGATTAGCGGCTATCTGCTTTCGGAAGAAAATTCCGGTGGTAAATCCGCCTTTTTCGTCACGTTTGGGTTCACTCTGGATCAACCAGAAGTGCTGCATCACGCCCTTCTAGCACATGCATCAGCGCATGAGGTGATAAACTTTTCTGAGACGATGCATGGCATAAAATATATTATTGAAGGGGAAATACACACACCGGACGGGCGAATGCCGCAGGTGCGTTCGGTGTGGATTGTCGATAGAGGATACACAACGCCGCGCTTTGTTACGGCGTATCCGCTAGAAGGAGAAAACCCATGATAGGTGAGCATGAGCGAGTCGTTTTGACAGTCGATTTACCGGATACCGATTTTAAAACGGGTGATGTGGCTACAGTGGTGCATATCTATGCAGACGGTGCCGCCTACGAACTAGAATTTTTTGCGTTGAATGGACGTACACTCGATGTAGTTACTGTAACAGCAGAACAGGTTCGCCCTGTGAAGCGCAATGATGTACTACATGTGCGTGAGTTATCAGCCTAACATCCGGTGGGGGATGCAAACGCGGGCGCTCGTGAGTCGGCTGTGGAAACTAACGTCGCCGTGAAGAACCTCACCTCTCCGACTCGTTGAAGTCCCTCTCCTGCTTTCAGGTGAGGCGTTGGGGTCAAGCAAAGTCCCCTCTCCTGCTTTTGGGAGAGGGGATTTAGGGGTGAGGCGTCTTTTGCCTTAAAACCAGCCTCACCCCCCCCGCCCCCTCTCCCAAGAGCAGGAGAGGGGGAGTCAGGTGCTGTGAAGCGCCGCGCCGATGACCTCTAGCACGGCGGGCAGGGATTGAAACACATCGCCGTTGGTAAAACGGAGTATCCGAAATCCGCGTCCTTCTAAATGGGCTTGACGTTCCGCGTCGTATTGTTGTTGAGCAGCGTCCTCATGCACGCTGCCATCTACCTCGATGATCAAGTGCTGTTCCAAGCACACAAAATCGACAATAAAATACTCGATGGTATGTTGACGACGAAATTTCACGCCGTTCATACGGCGGTTGCGAACTGACTGCCAGAGCCTCTCCTCAGCGGGAGTCGGCTCATGCCGCATTTCCCGCGCTAACGGCTTGAGTTTGCCCCATTGATGAGGTGCCACATTTTGAATGTGGTCGTGTTCATTCGCCATTATGCCGTCTCCTATGATGAATAGTTTTAAGTCCCCTCTCCTGCCTTCGGGTGAGGGGTTGGGGTCAAGCAAAGTCCCCTCTCCTGCTTTTGGGAGAGGCGTTGGGGTCAAGCAAAGTCCCCTCTCCTGCTTTTGGGAGAGGGGATTTAGGGGTGAGGCGTCTTTTGCCCTGCCCCCTCTCCCAAGAGCAGGAGAGGGGGAGATCAGGCGCGGTTGCTATTCAGCGCCAGCAGATTCCGCAGAATCGCCTCATCATCATCCAGAACCGACACATCCCACCCGTAGGCGGCGACAACGGCGTGATCGAGCGCCGTATGCAGTTCCAGCAGACGCGGCGCGAACGCTGATGCCGCCGCTTTGATCGATCCCGTTGTCTCTTTGCCACGTAAAACTTGCAGGGCGTTATACAAATTCGTGAGTGTCCGCCCGTTCGCCGTTGCAATCGGTTGAGGGGGATTCAGCCATGCGTGACGTTCCTCATGGAGCGCCTTTGCCGCCGCGCTGATCGCCACGACACGCGGATCGCTGAAATCCTCTTTGCGTGGGATGAACGGGAACGGGAACGTTTCAAATGTCCGCGTTGAGGTATAACGGGGCGTTGGACCAAGCGTTGATCCGATCCGTAACGCCCATAAATTATGGAAACGCGAATGAAGCACACCAAAAAAGTAATCGTCATCACGAGCGATGACATGCAGCGTATGATCGGGAATAGTGTCTATGTCAACCCATATAAAGATGCGATATTTAGCGACTTCGGGGGTTGCAATATAGCGCTGGAAATTCTTGATCGCCGCCCTTAATGCTGGTCGTGGACGCCCATGAAGCCACCATTTTTCCTGAAGCGCTTGGTTGCGACTAGCTAAACGTGCCGGTTTGACATACTCCAAAACATGGTTAAATGGCAGTTCGTAAGCGGCTGATTGGGACTCTGTCATATCTACACCAAAATCAACGATCCAAGTATTACTCTTGTGTCCGACAATATCATCGCCATTTAAGCGTTTTTTGATAACATCCGCATTCGATTTTCTACTTACGTTTGTCGCAGCCAGCATTTGAGTGGCTTTACTTGAGTCTATATCAAATGGGCCTGCTTTCATCATTCCTAAAAAGCACAAATTCTCGTTTTCCCTAAGATGCTGCCATTGGGTAACATCCGCTTGTGTGCTGAGATCGGCATTAATAAAACGGACTGAAACGCCATCGAGTTCCTTTTCAGTTTCACTGCCATCATCAAAACAGATCATTGATACACGGACATCTGCACCTTCAAGAGTCCACTCCCGATCTGACCATGCCATGAAAATATCGCCTGTCTTTTTGATTTGTTCTAAGACTTTGCGACTTTCGCCGTCTCGAATCGAGTTCGTTGCCAGCAATCCAGCACGTTTGGCTTTACCCTGTTCGATTTGTTTTCGCGCTCGCTCAAACCAATAGGTGACAAGATCGGCGCTCCCGCTGATGCGACCTTCATACACTTTCCGCACATCATCGACATACTTTTTATCCATCTCTAAGCGCATTCGCCGCCCGCCCAAAAACGGCGGGTTGCCGACGATCACATCAACGGGAGTCCAGTCGGGTTCAATCGGTTTGCCGTCGGCATCGTAGGCGAGAATGGCGTCACGGCGCACAATGTTGTCGCTCATGTTCGACAAAATGGGGCGCTTGATTTGGAAGAAGCCGTTTTCGTAACGCCACTGAATGTAACCAATCCACACGACTACGCTTGCCAGCGCGTGTGCGATTTCGTTAATCTCCATGCCGTACAACTGCGACGGGTGAACCTTAATGTCCTCTTTGGGTAGCCCCGCCCATAACGGGCTAATGATCACCACTTTTTCAAGATCAAGCAGACGGCGCAAGCTGATATATAGGAAATTGCCACTGCCACACGCGGGGTCAAGCACCTTGATCGTTCGCACACGAGTCAACATGCGCGTTCGCAGTTCAGTCAATTCCAGTTCAGCCGCCATTTTCTGCGCGGCGTTGGGCGCTTTCACATAGCGTTCACGGCTAGGGGCGGCTTCTATTTGCAGTGTGTCCCACTCCCGGCGCAAAGGTTCAATCAACACAGGATCAACGATCAATTCGATGTCTTTAGGGTCAGTATAGTGTGCGCCCAACTGCGCCCGCTTGCCCTCGTCTAAGGTGCGCTCGAACAGCGTCCCGAAAATCGACGGCTCAACATGCGACCAGTCGCGCTCACAGGCTTGGTATAACGTGTGAAGTGCCTCTGAACTCAACGCAACCACCTCTTCATCGTTCGCCTTAAACATCGAACCGTTGAACCAGACAATATCTTCTAAATAAAAGCTGCCGCCCAACGCCATATTCGTAAACAACTCGCGGACGTAGCGTGGGAATAACTCATCTGCTTCGGGGTGCTGGCGCAGCTTATTGACGATTTCGGTGAACACCGTTGCAGACTTGCGCGTTAGCAGCCCAACATCCTCTACAAACAGGCAAAACACCAGTTTGGTGATGTAACGGGCAATGTGTTCGGGATCAAGTTTGCGCCCAAGCAAATCATCAACCACGCCTTTGAATTTCGCCGCCACATCTTCGGTGATCTGCACACGGTTTTGATCCGGGTGAAAAGCATTCGGGTTGGTAAAAACGCGCCGCAGCGTCCCAAGATAATCTGGCTCAAGCAAATTGTGATTACGAAATGCAATGACTGTGGCAGGTGCATTGGTAAAATTGGTATGGATTTCCCACCGATCAATATCGCATACAATCAACAGAGGCGGGTTGTCCATGTTTTCGCGGTACTGCTGTAACTGTTGGTAGGCGGCTTTCAAATCGCGGTGTTTGTTTGCGCTTTTATATTCAATAGCGAACAACTTACGGTAAAACACATCGGCATAGCCCTGTCGCCCATCGGTTTTCTTCAACCCGTATTCAAATGTATAGTTTTCGCCTGTAGGATCAAGTTCAATTGGCGTTTTTGCCCCTATCAAATGGCACACATCAATAAAATGCTGCTGGTAGGTTTGCTTCTCGCCCGCCGTAACTCTGTTCCAGCGTTTGACAAAATCTTCAGGGGAAAGCGTAGGGGTATTTAATTCCATTTGAAATCGAGTCACTTCATAAGAACAAGTATGCTTATTATAGCGCGAATCTGCCTAATCCGTTGTGATGTCCCACGCGGCAAGGTCAGCCAGAAAGCGATGGGCGGTCAGGTCAAGGTGAAGCGGCGTCAAGCTGGCATAGCCGTTATGCACCGCCCATATATCTGTGCCTTCTTCTTCGGTCATGCCGCCGGGTTCATCGCCCACAATCCGATAGATGGCGTCAGCGCGTTCCAGTTCATCAGCGTAAACGCGAACGCCTTGCCGTGTGAGCCGTATCCCCTTGATCGGCTTACAGGCGGGGATATTCAAATTCAAAATCGTGAGCTTCGGCAAGCCTTTCTGTAACACCTTGCGAACGACATGCACGGCGATTCGCGCCGCGTCCGCGTAGTCCTCAACGGTGTTGGCGTCACGCATTGCCAGCGACACCGCGACGGCGGGGACAGCTTGAATCGCCGCTTCGAGCGCAGCCGTCACCGTGCCGCTGTAGGTCACATCCTGCCCCATATTCGCCCCACGATTGATCCCCGACACCACCACATCGGGGGGCCACTCGACCAAGCCCAACGCCGCCAGCGCGATTCCGTCAGCGGGGGAACCGCCCACCGAAATAGCGGGCGTGCCATCAATGAGGACAACCTGATTCACGGGGATGTCTTGAAACAGCGTCTTTTTATGCCCGCTGGCGCTCTGGTTAATCGACGGGGCAATCACTTCGACTATCCCTAACTGGCGCAAGGCGGTTGCCAGCGCCAGAATACCGGGGGCTTGTACGCCGTCGTCATTCGTCACAATAATGCGCGTCAAAGTTAACTCCTAAGTTAAAGTCGAAAGTTGAAAAGTAGGTACAAAGCATCTCTAGTCCAAGTTTTTGCCACCAGAGGCTAAAGCCTCCGGCTGCCATAAAAGCCTGTAAGCCCTCTCAAGAGGGCTGTTTAGCCCCGTTCACGGGGCTTTCTTCCCCTAGCCTGACCCTTGAGGGTCGGGCGGCAACCTCAACACCTCTCATTTACTCACCTTACGCAGATCGTTATTTCTGACCCCACTCCCGACCCCTCCCCGAATTCGAGGAGGGGAGCAAGCAGACTCCTGTTGGCGCCCTCCCCTCTCCAAATGGAGAGGGGATTGGGGGTGAGGTGTTTTTTGCTTTCAACTTTTAACCAATTTTTACAGAACTGCACCATTTGTCGTGTACAATGCTTGTATAGACTTCGTATTGTAAACTGAAATTTTGTGCTATACAGTACGAACTTGATGACGGCTGAAGCGATAAGGAGGTTTCGCCATGCCGGATGACTTCAGCGATTACCATGACATGAACTTTTTAGAAGGCGTCAATGCGTTTCAAAATGCGCGTTCGCGTGCCTTCTGGGAAGATACGTTCAGTTTGCTGCGCGGCAAATCTGCGGAGCTATTGAGTTTTGACGAAATTCGGGCGCGTCTGCGCTTGCGGGAAGAATACTACAAGGGACTGCAAGAAGTCCCACTGGAACAAATTGTCGGGAGCGTCGGACGGTATCGAGATTTTACCGGGACGTTTCTACCCAAAACGAACAAAATGCAGGAGCGATGGAGCCGCGTCTATGCGGTTGCCAGCGGCATGATGGGACTGCCGCCGATTGAATTGTACAAAGTGGGGGACGTTTATTTTGTGCGTGATGGTAATCATCGTGTCTCAGTGGCGCGACAACTGAACGCAAAAACGATTCAGGCGCATGTCACCGAACTGCCGACCTCCATTGCGCTCAAGCCGGGCATGTCTGCGGAAGAACTCGACGCGCTGACATTTTACGCCGAGTTTTTAGACATCACGCGCCTACCCTACACGCGCCCGCATCATCAGTCGATGGAACTGAGCGAAACATCGCGCTATGATGATCTGCTCGGTCATATTTACCTACACGGCGCGGTCAAGCAGCAGCAGGACGGGCAAACTGTTCAGCTCGATGAGGCTGCTACCGATTGGTATGATAACGTTTACCGCCCCGCGATCACGCTCATTCGCAAGTACGATATGATGCGTTATATGCCCAAGCGCACAGAAGGCGATCTCTACCTGTGGATGGTCGATCATTTGCGCGAAGTCAAAGAAGCCTACGGCGATAAAGCCAACAGTCGCACCTTCAGCGATGCGCTGGTGGACTATCTCGCCAGCAAATCGATCAGCGTGCCGCGTGATCTGCTGCAAGAAAAAGACTCGTCGGTGACACTGGCACGCGCCGATCTCGAACAGCAGTTAGCCGAGTATCGCGCCCGCATGGAACAGGCGAAAGCCGAAGCCGCCAGCATTCCGATCAATGGGAACGGTAGGCACGAGGAGTAAAAAGAACCTCAACCTGTTGCCAGAAAGGGGCGATACCCTGTAGGGACGAGGCATGCCTCGTCCTTATATAACTCACCTTACGCAGATCGTTATTTCTGACCCCACCCCCGACCCCTCCCCGAATTCGAGGAGGGGAGCAAGCACACTCCTGTTTGCGCCCTCCCCT
>JBBQRJ010000049.1:0-16535 GCA_038214955.1 Aggregatilineales bacterium
ACATCCACGCGCTGGAGTTCCAGATTGCGCTCCACATAATCGAGCTTGCGGCAGGTCAGCATCACGCGCACTCGTGGGTTGCGTTCCAACCAGCGCCCCACCTCTGACACATTCTCAAAGGCGGTTTCGTTCAGTCCGTCCAGCAGCACCACGACGCGATCCGGCAGGTACTCGCGCACATGCAGTCCGCCGAACTGCGCCTCGATGTAAGCATCCAGTGTCCCAATCTCGAAGCCGCCCAACGGCACGAACACGGGCAGCGGCTGCGTTTCATCGTTTGCGGCGTCCTCTGCCAGTTGGTAGGCGAATCGCTTAAGCGTGGTCGTCTTGCCGCTGCCGGGATCGCCCACAATCGCCACGCGCTCGAACTTGCCCAGGGCTTCGCTCAAGGCGGCGAACGTCTCTACTTTTGCCAGTGAGTCGTCGTCGCTGCTGTGACGCTTCTCCGACGAGATCGCCATCGCCATTTCGGTCAGGAACGCGAATACATCAGGGTCGCTGATGCCGGATTCGGCGGCTTTGGGTGCGACTCTCGCTTCGGCGGCGGTATCCACATACACTTTGCCCCAGAAGCTCTGCTGCCGCGCCACCTCACGCAAATATTCGAGTTCGCGTTCACGGCGGGATCGCGCCTTTGGCGGGACGCCCTTCTCAATCTGTGCGAGCAGTTTGGCGAATGCCGCCTCGTAGATTGTGTCAGGGAAGAAGTCGGTATAGGTGTAGCCTTGAATGATCAGCGGCAGACGGCAGTTGTGCGCTCTCACTGCATAAACGGGTTTGTCCACATCAGGATCCGTCGCGTAAAGCAGTTCCTTCTGCACGAAACTCGGCGTTTCGCGGCGGTTCACATCCGGTGACACCACAACAACAACCAGATCGGCATCGTCAAGGCGCTTTTGCAGTTCGTGAGCGAACACACTGTCGGCGTGCAGGCTCACATCCATCCACGCCGACCAGCCGTCCGTTTTGTTGAAATGCTCGTGCAACCAGTGGGCAACCGCCGCGCCGTCACGCCAAGCGTAGGAGATGAAGATTTTGCGGGGGTGAGTCATGGGCGCATCCGGGTGCTGGTGGCTAATAGATGACTACAATTATATAAAGTCGTGCCAGTCCAGACAAATTCCAGCCGATCTCCCAAACCGCATGAGCGCTTCTAACCTCTTTTTCAATACGGTTGGGCGAATGACTACACAAGCCTGTCATGGGAGGGTAGGAACACACTCCAACGCGGCACGTTAACAACTTCAAATTGGCGACTGCGGTGGGAAGTCCATCGCGTAAGAGATGTACCTTGCCCTGCTCGTTCGATAGCATGTCCCGCTCGTCGCGCCCCACTTCTCCAACAGTCCAGCGACGGCGAGCGCTTGAACGAAACGACGCAGCCCACGCCGGGAATAAAGCCTGATTTCCGCGTGAGAGTTTATAACGAGCCTGTTTCACAGCATCTTCCGCCGGAACGCCCCCATGCCAACTGTCCATAGAAGATACGCGAGAGGTCACGGGCATCGTCATCGGCAATGCTGAAACACATTCCCAACACATACGGCGTCCCCGCTTCGATCAGCGCCGCGCCAAAGTGTCTGCCGGGAACAAGGCTTGATAGATCGACTTGCCGTAGGTGATCGGGTCAACGAGCGGTTGAGGACGTGTCTCATCGCCTTCTTTCGGGATGAACGGTGTCAAGTCGAACGTGTGCGACGGTTGGTCATTGCACAGGACAGCGATTTGTACGCCAGACTGTAAGGTGAGCGTGATTTCCATGCGGAGTATCTCCTAGGAGCGGGCAGTGCATTTTCATTATAGTAGGAAACTACAGCACCATTCGCTAGGAGTTAGGGATTTTCGAGCAATGAAACGACGTGCGACATGAAAACCTCATTGAGCAAGCGGGGAGCTTCAACCAAGTAGGATTTTAGGTGGCTCGGATCATGAAGTGAAGGATAACCATGCGACATGCAAATGCCTTAAGGCAGAGCCTTTTTGTATAGAGCAAGTAGATAGAGGGAAACTGCAAAACGAGCCTCACGCCAACGACATACAGCGATTTATTCCCAAGCAAAATGTCTAAGGCTGAGCGAAATACTGCGAAGCAACAAGTCACTCTGTCAACTCATCAGCGGCTTTACGGGAACTTCCAAGCTGCAATAAGTTGATCCTCAATGCGGGTTGGATACCTTTTCTCCCCGCCACAATAAAAAGCGCCTCTGAAATGATCAGAGGCGCTTTTTTCTTGCCTGAATGATGTTCGAGTCCTGTCCTTGCGTTGTCTTGCTCGCCTCGTTTACGATCCAGCTTGCGCTGTCGCTTCAGGCGTAGCTTCCGGCACACCGACCAGCGTCAGTTCCGCTCGCAGCCAGCTATTCACGCCGCCTGCCAGATTATTGACATCGGTGTAGCCCATCAGGTGCAGAAACACCGAAGCGATAGCACCGCGATAACCCGACTGGCAGTAGACCACAATCGGCGTATCCTTGTCGGCAGGCCATTCATCCTGCCGCGTCATGAACTCGTTGATCCAGATATGCTGCGCGCCGTCGATGTAACCTTGATTCCACTCATCATCCGAGCGCACATCGATCAACACGGGTTCGGTGCGTAATCCAGCAAGGATGGTCGCGCCCATCAACCCGTAACCTTCGGGGATATTCGTCAGGTAATCATCGACCGCTGCGAAAACGTCAGGATCGAATTCCGGCGCAGCGCCCGCTTCCACCACAACTGCATCCATCTCGGCGGGAAGCTCTTCGCCAGCCCACGCATCGAAGCCACCCTTTAATACATTGATGCCTGTGTAGCCGAGAATTTGCAGGGTCGTGCCTGCCAACATTGCCCGTCCACCCCCTTTGCAGATGATGACAATCGAGGTATTGAGGTTGGGCAGCAAATCGAGGTGCTGGCTGAGTTCACGGATCGGGATGTTGAAAGCCCCCGGAACATGACCCTCTGCGTATTCTTCGGGCTGGCGAACATCGACCAGCAGCAATTCCTGCCCGGCGGTAAGCATCGCGTTTAGGGTATCGACATCGATCAACCCATATCCGCGTGGAAGATTGTTGCCAAGTTCCTCTAGACGATCAACGACCGCCTGATCCTGTGCCGTAACGGTCAGCATAGGGAAGGCGAATAGGAGAACAACGAGTAAGATAAAGAATTTCTTCACAGTCTTGCTACTCCTTGATAGATTATATACAACTCACCGCCTCGAACCGTCTCCTCTTTCATAGGCGTACTATCCGAGTGTGGCGAGGTTTCACACATTTAATCTCCCGCCGCGTGGGAGTTTTCAAACGGACGCACTTCAACCGGTAGCTGATGTGGTTCAGTCTCTTCGTAGACCGGGAAGTAGCGCGCAATCAGGCTGTAGACCGTGACCACGCCCGCCGCGACCCCGACCAGAATGGCGATCTCCATCCAATGCGGTGTGTAGACTTCACCATTCACGCTGGCAATCGAGAACCACGTCACGTCGAAACGGTTAAGAACCGTTCCACCCATAATGAACAGTGCGCCGATCAACGATGCCGTGCGACTGAAACGCACCTGTCGGAACGCAAACATGCCGATGGGGATCAGCACGCCAAAGATGATCTCCGCCCAAAACAGCAGGCTGTAGTTGCCGCTGCTAAAGAGCAGATCCCATTCCCCCGCGATCACCAGTTCACCGAACTTGATAACGAGATAAAACGCCAGAATCCAGGGGATAAACCAGCTTAATTTTGCCATCGTCTTGATCTTGAGGCTGCGCCCGAACAACCAGTGGCTCACCGATGAACCGGCAACCACCAATGAGATGCCCGAAGCAAAGGAACTGATGAGGAAAAACACGGGCAGCAGCATCGACGACCAGAGCGGATGCAGGCGCGGCGACATGATGATGAACATCGTTCCCAACGAGGATTGGTGCATGGTCGAGAGTGTCACCCCGGCGATGACAATAGGCACGGTGTATTTCTTGATGATCGGGAGCAGACATTTCAGGCGGCTGTTCTGGAGCAATACGGGACTCAGCTCGTAGACCAAAATTAACGTGTAGGCAGTGATACACCAACTGACTTCGAGCAGCGCCGAACTCACGTTAGGGTGGAGAAACACATTGTAGAAGCGATCCCAGCGTCCGAGGTCAAACAGCAGGATCACCATCACCGAACTGTAGCCGAGCAGTCCCGCCAGCACCGTCGGACGGGTCGCCGGGTGCAGGTCTTCGAACTGAAAGACATACACGAGCGCGGCGAGGGTGAAGGCACCGCCGGAGAGCGCGACAGTCGCTAGGTCAAAGCTGATCCAGATGCCCCACGGAAATTCCTTGCTCAAGTTGGTGGTGGCACCCAACCCCACAAACATGCGGTAGAGGGCGATACTTAACCCGAATACGGTCAGCGCTGCCGTAATGTACACGAACTTCGGCATGGTGTTCAGTTCGTGCCGTATTTTTCGCAGCATGGTCATTGCTCTTCCCCTGCCGACTGGGCAGCTTTCTCTTTCGCGGCTTCGACACGGTCGCATTCGGCTTCTTCCCTAAGATGCTTGATGGTCAGGTAAACGCCCGTCAAGCCGACGAGCATTGCCCCCGCGACCATCGGTGTCCCTTCAGTGACTAGGCGATTCGAGTAGGCGGGTGACGTTGTGCCGGCAATTGGGAAACCGAGTTCTTCAAACGGGACAGGCGAAATGTAGAGGGTCGCCGTGCCGCCGTTCTCTTCCTCACCATAGATATGCTGCACATACTTGTCCGGGCGCTCGTTGATCTTGCGATGCGCCTCTGCCAGCATGTCTTCGTATCTGCCAAACTGGATCGCGCCAGTCGGACAGGTTGCCGCACACGCGGGCTGCTGTCCTTCACCGAGTCGCGCAAAACACATATCACACTTGATGACCAGCGGCAGCGGTTCATCCCATTGATAATTAGGCACACCAAAGGGGCAGGCGTACACGCAGTAGCGGCAGCCGATGCAAATATCTTGGTTGTAGCTGACGATTCCGTCGTCGTTGCGGGTGAGTGCGCTCACGGTGCAAGCCGAGACGCACGACGGGTCTTTGCAGTGCATACAGTGAAACGGCGCGGTGAAGCGCTTGAGATCAGGATACGTTCCGGTGATGCCCGTTTCCTTGATCCAGATGCGCGTGCTGTCCATCGGAACATTATTTTCGACGCTGCACGCCACCATACACGAGCGACAGTCGATACAATACGAGGCGTCAATCAAGAAGCCGTAGCGCGGATTATTGGGCTGGTGAGTCATAATTTTATACTTTCCGAACCGTGACGAACGTTTGACTGAGCGCTTGGCTGCCGCTGACCGGATCGGTATACGTCACATGGAGCGCCGAGTCACTCGCGCCAAGCCCGAACGCCGTGGTCAACCCTCTGGAAAGATGTCCGAAGCCGGGCGTCAGGTAAACACAATCTGGGCGAATGGCAGGCGTCACCAGTAAACGAATATGACCAACCCCGACTTCGCTGCTAACTTCGACCCAATCACCATCGACGAGTCCCCGGTCTGCCGCCACGCCCTCGTTGAGCCACAGGCGCGGTTCATCGGCGTATTTATGCAGCATTTGATTATTTTGCGTTCCAAATTGGGTGGACTGTGCTACCTTGCCGGTGAGCAGGTAAAACTCCCCCTGCGGCGGTTCTGGCGGGGGTTCCCACACAGGTACGCCGGAAAAGCCGACGCGCGCCAATGTGTCGGAAAAGAGTTCGATCCTGCCGCTGGGCGTATTCCACTCAAAGCCACCTGCCTCACTTGGAGGAAGGTCAACGTAACCCTGCGACCGGATGTCCTCCAGCGACACGCCCAGCGGCGCTAACTGCTGGTTGATGTAATCTTGTTCGTCGGTGTACTGGAAGTAATCCCCCAAGCCGAGACGTTCGCCTAACTGCTTATAAATCCACAAAGCAGAACGGGCTTCCCCTTGCGGTTCAATCACAGGCTGGCGTAGATAGGCACGATCCCCGACCACGTTGAGCGGATCGTAGCGTTCTAAATACGAGGCTTCCGGCAAGATTACGTCCGAGAACCACGCCGTATCATTGACGAGAATATCCACCGTGACAATGAAATCCATTTTCTCAAATGCTTGCAGGGTTCGGGCGCGATCCGGCAGCGACATGACCGGGTTTTGACGTGCGATAAACCAACCGTGCGCCTGATACGGTTCTCCGCTGAGGATGCTGTCGCGTAGTTCTTGGAAGACACCGAGTTTCAATGGCACCACTGGAAAACGGGACGGGACATGGTCCAACCGCTGCGCTGAACTGCGTGGATAAGCTGGCTGCGGGATCGTTCCAAGTGCGCCGCTTGCCTCGCCGCCCCCGGCGCGTAACGTCACATTCCAATTGCCGATGAGCGCATTCAAAATCGTAATCGCCCGCTGCGTCTGGAAAGAATTGATGAAATTGGAGGTACGCCAACCATTGTGCGCCAGCGCATGGGGCGCGGCGGCGGCGAATTCACGAGCGATCCGGCGGATTCTGTCCGCGTCGATTTCGGTGATCGCTGCTGCCCATTCCGGCGTATATGCTGCAACTTCTTGCGCGAGCTGCTCAAAGCCGACGGTATAGCTTGTAACGAAAGCGTGATCGTACAAATCTTCGCCAATAATCACGTTGAGCAGCGCCAGGTGGAACGCCAAATCCGTTCCCGGCTTGATCGGCAGCCATTCCGTCGCTTTGGCGGCGGTTTTGGTAAAACGTGGGTCGAGATAGACGACATGTGCGCCACGCGCAATCGCCGCGCTTAAATCGCCCGTCTCGGACGTGGAAACCGCTTCCATCAAGTTGCGTCCGGTGAGGATAATATATTGGAGTTGATCGTCGTAGATGCGTTCCGGCTCTTCTATCCCATA
This sequence comes from Aggregatilineales bacterium, assembly GCA_038214955.1. Lineage (GTDB taxonomy): Bacteria > Chloroflexota > Anaerolineae > Aggregatilineales > Phototrophicaceae > Flexifilum. The sequence goes on from JBBQRJ010000049.1 coordinate 6,847, forward strand.
GGTCATCAGGTTAGCGACGATCATGGCGTTGAAGCACAAACTCCGCTGTGTGCCATAGTTGGGCGACCCATAGGCATAGAGCAGATTTTCAAACTGAACTTGGCTCAAATTGTGCGTGGACGAAAACACCATGGCTTCGGGTCCGTAGGTCTGCTTGATTTCGAGCATACGCTCGGCGGTGTAATCGAGCGCCTCATCCCATGAAACTCTGCGGAAGCGCCCTTCCCCGCGCCTGCCCACACGGATTAACGGATGCAAAACCCGGTCGGGATCATAGGTGTTAAACAAGCCCGACTGACCGCGCACGCACAAATGACCTCTCGAATGGGGGTGATCGGGATTGCCATCCAATTTGACGACGCGCCCGTCTCTCACTTTAGCGAGCAAGCCGCAGCGCCAGACGCACATCTCACACATGCTGGGGATCGTGCCGTCCCCACTGGTATTCAGCATCCCCGCTTCTTGAGCAGCCTGCACGACCATCGGCGGAAGCAGTTGCCCGACTGCCAGCGCCCCCGCTGTTGCTGCGCCAAGTTGGATGAACTCACGTCTTGATAGATCGATGGACATCGAAGATTCTCCTGTTAGCCGCGATCTGTGCGGTGTAAGCCGGCGCGGTCGATCAGGTAGAACAGGAACAGCGACATGAGCGTAAAGAACAGCACGACGAGAAACGGACTCAGGTTCCATAAATCCGGGATAACCACATTGCCGACATTGGCGATTGCCGAGATTGCGGGGAAAACGTACTGATAGGTCAGCCCATAGAGCGCCGCGCCCACCAGAAAACCGAACAGACCGGGTACGATATAATCGAGCTTGCCTTCACCCGCACCAGCGGCACACGTACCGGGGCAGAAACCGCTCAACGCCATGCCGACGCCGAAAATCAACCCGCCGATCACGTTGCCCGCGATGTAGGTCGCCGGGATCGTCGGGAAGGTGACCAGCCCCAACCCGCGCAGCAGATACAGCCCGCTCATCGACACAATCAACGCGGTCATCATGAATTTCAGCACTGCCAGATCGGTAAGACGAAACACGTTCACGATCTTGTGATATTTGGTCAGTCCGGCTTTGTTGAGGGCGAAGCCGAAGAACACGCCTAAAAAGAGCGCAATAACAACAATTGACGTTGACATTTTTCTAGTACCTCTTGCGGTAGACGATCATGGCAGTGATAATGCCCGAAGCAAACATCCCGGCAATGAACAAAAACGCCGCCGGTGCGAGCAGCATCCCGCCGGAAATTGCCAGACCGCTCGTGCAGCCCCCGGCGATCCCGGCGGCGTATTCCAGAATAATCGCGCCGACGAACGCCACCGCCCAGCGCTTCCAGGTCTGCTGTCCGAAAATTTGTTTCCACTGTGCATCGCTGTTGGCGGCATCTTTCTTGCCCCATTTCAGCGTGCCGCTGGTCGCTGCGCCGAGCATCCCGCCGAAGAAAATGCCGATCAGCAGAATGACACCGGAGGTGATCTCTGGCGGCATGATGTAGTTGAAGTACATGGTATTGAATAGTTCGGGCGAGAGTGCTTTGCCGATCATCCCTGCCATCGTCTCAAATGCGCCTGACGCGCCCAACAAACTGTTGCTCAACCAAACGGCTAACACGCCCACGATGCCGAGCAATATCCCCGCCACATACGGCGACCACTCATCGCGCCGAATATAAGCCATGATGGGTTTCATGAGGCTGTCTCCTCTGATTTTTCATCCGCGTCGAGGGTATTGATCAAGCCCAGCACTGTGTCCGTCTTTTTCGGATTCTGCACGAGCTTTCGCAAAGATTTGCGAGTTTCATATTTGAGCCGCGCCAGCGCTGGCAGCATCTCAATCACATCCTCAGGATAGCTGCCGTCCACCTGTTTGAGCGCCCTGTCAGCCGTACTTAACCGAATCTCGTGGATAAAGACGTATCCGCCACCACTGAAGGCGAGCAGTCCGATCAACCCAACGAGGACGATGTTACCCACATTGACAGGACGCTCACCGAGGACGATTTCGTTGTAGCGTTGAACGTAGTCCACGAGGTTGGGATCATCGACTACCAGTTGATTGTCTGCCGGAACATCGATCACGGGCTGCGCCTCAACCGGCGCGCTCTCTACGGGCTGTTCCACCACGGGCTGTTCTACTGCGCCCGTTTCCGGTGCAATGGGTTCAGCGGCATTGCCTGTACCGCCGCCTGTACCAAAGTCGATATTGAGCGTCATCGCGTAGACTTGAGCGCGAGCGCTGAGATCGTCGGGGTGGCACTGCTGGCAGGAGGCTTCAACATCGGATAGCGGCGGAACCATTCCCGTGTGGGCGGCGGTTTCATCGGTGGCTTGGGGGTTTCCAGCATGGCAGATATAACAGAAGTCACCGAACGCATGGGACACATGCCAACCCGTACCGTCAGCGTTGACAGGGTCTTGCCCTTGTACTTCATGACAATTCTTGCAGGAAGATGCCTGCGAACCACATTGGGCGTCTACGGGCTGACCTAACAACAGCATCAGACCCAGACTCATCATAATGAGTCCGCTGCTTTCTAAGAAGAATAAATATTTCCTGTGGTACATATCTTGCTCCCCGCTTATGCGGAAAACCGAATATATGAACACCTATAGCGTAGTCCTGCGGGCAACAGTCCACAAGGATGGGCGTCATGGTTATTAAGTGCAATTCGTCACAATCGCTGATGGATCAAATAGGCTTGGAAGCAGAGGTGACAAACAGCACAAACATCGTGGGTAAAAGCACACTGTCTGAACCGTTTCGCCTATTCGATAATGAGCATATGCGAACATATGGAGAGGAATACACGGATGGATGAGAAACTCGTCAAGGAACTATTCCTGCTGCACGACCAAGTTTGCGATGCACTCGGCAACCCATATCGCTTGCTGGTCTTGTATGCGCTCAGTGAGCAGCCGCGTTATGTCAGCGATCTGGCGCTTGCACTGGAAATTCCTCAATCCTCAGTTTCTCGTCATTTGAAGGTGCTGCGAGATCGTGGGCTGGTCATTCCGCGCCGACAAGGACCCTCGGTGCTTTACGAACTGGCGGATAAACGGATCATCGCCGCGCTGGAACTGCTCCGCGCCATGATGAGTGACCGTTTTCAGGAACAGGCGCAGATCACCGACACAGATTTTCTCGAAAAGCGGCGTATCACCGCGCAGGACGAATAAGTCTAGCGATTGCAACATTAGTGCGAGAATGAATACAAACCAATGGGTTTCTCTTCAAATACGCGAACAACGACTCTTGGAGTGCTGATCGTCGCTGCTGCGGGCGTGATCCTCCTGCTGCTCGTCCTTGTGCGTGATTGGGGACAGGTATCTATCACGCCGACGCTGACAGGTCAAACCGAAAACTGCCTCACCTGTCACAATGGCATTGAGCCAATCAGCACGGCGCACAGCATTGAGGAATTTGGCTGCGTATCATGTCACGGTGGCGAACGGTTAGCACTAGACGCGGACAGCGCTCATTCCGGGATGGTGAGTAATCCCGCTGCGCTTGACACAGCGCAGCAGTATTGTGGAAACTGCCATCCGGCTCAGGTTGTGACCGTTCAACGCAGCATCATGACCACGTATGCAGGGGCTATCGGCTCGATCCGTCGTGCTTTTGGTCTGCAACCCGACAATACAGCGCAGTATGCCGTTCAAGCGGTGGGGCATTTGCAAGCCTTTGCCCCCACCGATGATGATCCTCAAGCTGTGCATACCTTTTCTGAGAACTGTCTTACCTGTCATATCGACGGGGAAGGACTATCCGCTGATTATTTCTATCGCAGCACTGGTTGCGCGACCTGCCACGTCCTCTACGCGGATAATGGTCTGTATGTGGGCGGCGACCCGACAATTTCCCGCACGGAAGCCGGTCATGCTCAGACACACCAGTTCACGACCGCAATCCCGTACACCCAATGCAACCACTGCCACAATCGCGGTAACTATGATCTCCGTACCATGACGTTCGTGCCGCGTGATGATATGCCCACTGAGATGAATTCAGCGGGCGATCAGCGTGTTCACGACTACTATCAACCCATCAGCCAGTTCACGCGCTGCGAGTGGGAACTGGATTGCATTGATTGCCATACCTCGCACGAAATTATGGGCGATGCGGTACTCTACAATGACCGTTCGGAAGCGCAGTACACCCAATGCCAAACGTGTCATGGTACGTTGGCTGCGCCACCGCTAGAGCGAGTCATTTCAACGGCGGACGATCCGGCACTCCGCCTCGCCAATCTCAATCCGCTCGTCGATTTATCGGTTGGGGATACCCTTCTCGTCACGGAACGCGGCGAACCGCTTTACAACATCCGCCAAATTGCTGACGAATGGGTTTTGACAGGCAAGGCAACCGGAGAAACCTACGTTGTTCCACTCGTACAGGGATCGACCTGTCAGCAAGATGTGAACAATCAGGTGAGTTCAGCTTGTCACCAGTGTCACGCTGATGATCGAAGCCCTACGCCATGAACCGCCGCGAATTTCTGCACCAAATGGCTGATCCACTCACTGAGGGCAGTCCGCCACCGTTGATCCTACTGCCTGTGACCCGTGTTCCCAGCGCCGGATCGCCGCGCCAATATCACAGGGGAACGTGCGTGCTGGTCGAAGATGTGCAAGCGTGGTTATGCCGTGATGATGGCGGTTTCTATGCCATTGATGCCCGGTGTCCGCATCTGGGGTGTTTGGTTCGTCAAAGCGAGAATGGATTTGCTTGCCCCTGTCACCGGAGTCGCTTTAACGCCGCCGGAGAACGCGAAAGCGGCAGCGCACAGCGCGGCTTACGCTGCTTCTATATCGATCTTGACGTGAACGGTCATCTGGTCATCTTCCGTGACCACACAGTTGATCCGCGTGATCGTTTAATGGCTTAACAGGGAGTCCATTATGCCCGACCTCTCGAATGCGCTGGAACGTTTGCTAGGGCTGCATGACCACATTTGCCCGCGTCAGGTGCTTGGCGTCCGCATGGGCATGACCGCCGCCGCGCTGCTTGGTCTTGACCTGCCACAGCAGGATAAACGCCTGTTTACGTTCGTAGAGACGGATGGGTGTTTCGCTGATGGGGTGATGGTGGCGACGGGCTGTTCGTTGGGACACCGAACTATGCGCCTGATCGATCACGGCAAAGTCGCCGCGACGTTTGTCGATACGCAAACAGATCGTGCGGTACGGATTGCGCCACATCCGTTAGCACGAGTACGCGCCGAGGAACTCATGCCTGATGTCAAAAGTCACTGGCAAGCCCAGTTAGCCGCTTACCAACTCATGCCGTCGGATGAACTGTTTCAAGCACACGAGGTCACGCTGACGCTTTCGCTCGCCGCGATCATCAGCCGCCCCGGTGTCCGTGTGAACTGCGTGCGCTGTGGTGAAGAAATCCTCAACCAGCGTGAAATCATGGTGGAAGGTCAGCCCTGCTGTCATAGCTGCGCCAATGAAAGCTATTGGTCGGATGCTGGCGCGTTATCCACCGTTTGCCAGCAGGAACAGGAAGCGAGTCACCCGATATGAACAACGCGATAACGATAGCCATTCTCGCGGGTGGGCATTCCGAGCGCATGGGCAGCGACAAAAGTTTTGCCCTACTGCGCGGGCGACCTTTGATCCAGCATGTCATCGACCATGTTGCGGTCTTGGCACTCCCGACCATCATCATTGCGAATGATATTGCGCGCTATCAAGTCCTTGGGCTGCCCGTGTTCCCAGATGCCCTAGCGGATAAAGGATCACTTGGCGGTATCTATACTGCCCTGTCCGCCAGTCAAACGGATGCTGTGCTGTGTGTGGCGTGCGATATGCCGTTTCTGAATCCAGACCTGCTGCGCTATCTCACTACACTGCTTCAAGGCGTCGATGCCGTCGTCCCACAAGTGGAGGATCGCCCGCAGGGATTGCACACGATTTTTCACAAAGCCTGCCTGCCAACGATGCGTGAGGTTTTGGAGCAAGATCAGTTAAAAGTTGGAGACTATCTACGGCAGATGCACGTTCGCTACGTCGGAGAAAATGATTTGCGCCGCTACGATCCCGATTTGCAGTCATTCACCAACGTCAATACGCCAGCAGACTTGCAGCGAGCGGAATCACTCATTTAACGAAATCCAGCGATACCATAGGATTGAGCCAATATGCAAAAGATAAAAATGCGTGCGCTTATAGCCCTCATCATCCTTCTGTGTGTGCAGCAGTTCGTGCGCGCCCAAGCGGAAATTGTCTATGGGGTTTTCTTCTATTCTCCAACTTGCCCGCACTGCCAGCACGTCATCCAAAATGATTGGCCCAACATTCGGGCGGAATTTGGCGATCAGCTCAATGTCCTCTTTATCAACGCATCCACCGCGCAAGGCAGTGCAATCATGACTTCGGCTCGCACTGCCCTTCAGATCGAAGCGAACGGAGTCCCGATGCTGATCATCGGTTCGGAAGTGTTTGTAGGCGAGATAGACATCCCTGCACGCGCCCCCGATGTGATACGGGCAGGTTTAGCCACAGGCGGCATCGGACTTCCCGCTATCCCCGGCATTCAAGCAGTCTATGATGCCGCCATCGCACGGGCGCAGTCAACGGAAGGCGGCACACCGACCCAAACTGCGCCAAGCGATGAAACTTCATTGACAGCCGAATCCGTTCCGATGGCTACCCTATTCGAGCGTCTTGCCGCCGATCCTATCGCTAATGGTCTGGCGGGAGTGATCCTCGTGCTTCTAGTCGTAAGCCTGTTCTTCGCTGCATTGAGCATACGCCGCAGCTTATCACAGCCTCAAACGGTCTGGAAACTGTATCGAGCAGCGCTGCTCATTGCTCTGTTGATTGGGCTTGGAATGACGCTTTCGCTGTTGGCAGGTTCGGACGGGCAGCCGCTGGTGATCGCTGTTGCAGCAGGGGAATTCATCATCTTTTCGGTACTCCTGCTCACAACACGCCAGTCACCGACCATGCGTTGGCGCGTGCCGCTCACCGCGCTGGCGGGGTTGGGAGTTGCCGCCTATCTCGCGTCGATTGAGATCACGCAGTCGGAAGCCGTGTGCGGTTTGGTCGGGAACTGCAACTTAGTGCAGCAGAGTCCCTATGCCCAAATAGCTGGTGTCCCGATTGGGGCGATTGGTGTTGTTGGGTATCTCATGGTTCTGTTTCTTTGGGCGGTCAATCGACTGTCTAGGGGCAGCAGAGAGATCGAATGGGCGCTGCGTGCCGCTGCACTCTTTGGCGTGGTCTTCTCTACCTACTTGACGTTTCTCGAACTGTTCATCATCGGCGCAGTCTGTCTATGGTGCTTGACTTCCGCCGTGATCATGCTCCTGCTTCTGTCGCTGGTGCTGCCAGTCACAGAAGCAGCGCAAAGCAAGCAGCGGGTAGCAACAATATGAACCCATTGATTGCCCTTGCGGTGACAGACCCCCCTATAACGCGGAAACTGATTGCCACAGGCGAAATCACTGTTTGTTTGGAACTGGTCACTGGCTCATCCAGACTGCCTGAATCAACAAGACGTGGTGCCAACAACGCTCAACATGATCGATCAACTGCGAGCTTCCCTAGTTGAGCATTCACTTGGGCTTCAGCGCTGAGGAAGTCACCTTTGATCAATGGATGAAACCGGTGACCGCTCCCATTGCCGAAGATCGGCTGTTTGCAACCATCTGCCGAAATCTAAGCTCGCTTGCAGCCACGATCCCGATCCCGTTATCTACTAAACGAACTTGAACCCCTTGACAATCATGTCTATAGGGATAATATTGACTCAGTAAAAGCATGTTCTTCGCACAAGCAGCGTGTTATGAAGCACGCTGCTTGTGAATTGAGATAGAGACATCCTAAAATAGAAAGTAATGCCCATGTCCACAGAAGTTGTCCCCAGCATCCCACTCATGGCTCCAAATATCCCTGAACAGGTATTTATCAATTTGCGCCGCTTTAACCTGATTATGGGTGTTTTCCACCTCATTCAGGGCATCGCGATGATCGCGCTCAGTTCAAATTTCGCCATTAGCCTCAGCACGCTCTATCTGCGCGCTATCGTTGGCGATGGCACATTCAGCCTAGAGCAAAATCTCCAACCTGCGGGTGACATCCCATTTGGACCAGCGGTTGCGCTGTTTTTGCTCATGTCCGCCGTCGCTCACTTTTTGCTGGGAACGGTCCTCTACGAATGGTACGTCAAGAATCTCAAGCGCAACATGAACCCGGCGCGCTGGATTGAATACGCACTCAGTTCATCGCTGATGATTGTCTTAATCGGGATGCTGGTGGGTGTTTATGACATTTCCACACTCATCCTGATGTTTGGCTTGAACGCGATGATGAATCTGTTCGGATTGATGATGGAACTCCACAACCAGACCACGCCCAAAACGGACTGGACGGCGTTCATCTTTGGCTGCATCGCCGGGATCATCCCCTGGATTGTGATCGTGCTGTATATCGCTGGCGCGGCACAGTCGGTCAATACGGAAATCCCTGGCTTTGTCTACGCCATCCTCATCACGCTTTTCATCTTCTTCAACATCTTCGCGCTGAACATGTGGCTGCAATATCGCGGCATTGGACCGTGGAAGAACTACCTGTTTGGTGAACGTGCTTACATCATCCTGAGCCTAGTCGCGAAATCGGCGCTTGCCTGGCAAATCTGGGCGGGACAGCTTCAACCGAATTAAGTGGGAAGTTAAGCGGTTGAAGATGAGTCCATACTCAGTGACTCACCTTACGCAGGGTGTCCGTTTGACCCCCACCCCGTTCGCTGCGCTTGCTCCCCTCCCCTCCCCTCCCCTCCTCGAATTCGGGGAGGGGTCGGGGGTGGGGTCAGAAATAACGATCTGCGTAAGGTGAACTCAGTGACTCACGAAAGTTAAGTGCATCTTGAAGAAGTGACTTGGTTCGGTGCGGTTTTGGTCACCACAACCGCACTTGGATTGGATCGGTTGCTCGTTGGGCGCACGTTCGCGGAATCTGTCTTCTTCTTATCGCTCATGGTAGAGGGTATACGCTTTCGTCGTGTCGGATGTCCTCGACCGGATTTTCAACAAAGAAGACCGGATTTTCGAGGGTGAGATGTACCGGACACTTTCCAGCGATGATTAGCAAACGAGCCTTTTGCTCGTGGGTCAAATCCCCTTCAAAGCGAATATGCTCACGGATTTCATGGACAAATGCCGCCTCACCCGTGTAGACAGGGTAGTCCTCACGTTTAATGCGTTCCATTTCTAGTTCAACGGACACGCCATCAAGCTGCCAACCTTTGCGTTGAGCATAGGCTTTTGTCGTGACGGCAATACACGCACCGACCGTGCCAAGCATTATTTCCATCGGAGTAGGTGCTGTATCCATCCCACCATCTTGGATCATTTCGTCGGCAAAAACGGTGTGATTGCGAATTTGAATGGCGGTTCGGTAGCCCCGCTCAGTATGGACAGTGATCGAAGACAAAATAGACCTCACCTTTTATCAATGCTTCGTTTTTCAATGAGATTTCGACACCGTGTGAGCCACCTGTCTTACTGGGCGCTTTGATCATAGTGACATTCGTCATAGAATCTCACCTTACGCAGATCGTTATTTTTGACCCCACCCCCGACCCCTCCCCGAATTCGAGGAGGGGAGCAAGCCGACTCCTGTTTGCGCCCTCCCCTGAATTCGGGGGAGGGAGGCGAGCGCAGCGAGCGGGGTGGGGGTCAA
>JBBQRJ010000050.1:0-16509 GCA_038214955.1 Aggregatilineales bacterium
TGCTGAACGTCATGCCGATTACAACGCTTGCCGTGCTGATCACCGCGCCAGAAGCCTACCGCCTCATCCAGATCATTAACACGAGCCGCGATACCGCTCTGCTGCATCAAGCGCAGGGGCGCACGGCGAAATTGCACGGGCGCTTCGGCTTATGGCTGGTGATTGGTTGGGCGACATCGTTGCTCATTCAGCGAATTGGATCGTAGGGGCGAGGCTTGTTTTCTCCCCTCTCCTTTTTCAGAGAGGGGTCGGGGGTGAGGTGTCTTTTAGATATATCTCTCGCGGATGTTCGGTATCAAATATTGATCGAACGCATCCGTCAAATTGTAATCGGGCTGCCAACCCCAGTCTGCGCGGGCTTGCTCATCGCTGACCTGTGCGGGCCACGTATCGACAATGCTTTGACGCCGCGAATCGGGTTCAAACGTGATTTCTGCGCCGGGAAAGTCACGTCGGACGATTTCCGCGACTTCTTCAGCCGACGGGTTGAAACTGGTCACGTTATAGACATGCCGAGTCAGCCGTTCAACTGGCGCACTTGCGAGTTGCAACAGCGCCTTGATCGCGTCCGGCATTACCATAAACGGGATGCGCGTTTCGGGTCGCACGAAACACCGATACGCTTCACCCTGTGCGGCAGCGTGAATCATTTCGGGCGCAAAGTCGCTTGTGCCACCCGAAGGCAGCGTGTACGCGCTGATCAAACCGGGGAAGCGAATAGACCGAAAATCCACGAAATACGGTTCAGGCGTAGCGGCAAGCCGTCGATAGTGATGAGAATAATAGCGCCCCAAATGCTCACAGTACAGTTTGTTACAGCCGTACATGGTCGTTGGGTTGCAAAAATCTTCCTCTCCAACAGGGGGTAAATTTGCTTTCGTCGCCAGATTAGGAATCCCGTAGATTGCAATCGAGCTAGGGAACAGAAATTTGACGCGATCCCCAACCAGTCGGGACTGTTCAACCGCCAGATGCAGTAGGTTGATCGTCCCCTCAACGTTGACTCGATGTGCCGCTTCTGGCGTGATCTCGGCACGGGTCGAAAGCAGCGCCGCAAGGTGATAGATACTGCCGATCTCGAACCGGCTCATAATCCGTTCGAGCATGTCTTTATCCAGGATGTCCCCGATCAACGCTGCCTTGACCTTTGGGCGCAGCGAATCATGCAGTTCCATCACATCCAGCGCGATAATGTTTTTCTCGCCCATTTCGGCAAGGCGTTCGATCAACCCATGACCCACTTCACCATTCGCCCCCGTGACGAGGACGGCGCGTCTGCTGTTCATGAAATGACCCCTAACTCTTTGCCGACTTTCTCAAATGCGGCGAGTGCTTGTTCTAGGTCGCTTTGCGAATGCGCGGCGGTGTTCATCACGCGGATTCGCGCTTTGCCTTTCGCCACTGTTGGATAGCCGATTGCCATCGCAAACACGCCGTTAGCGAGAAGGCGCTTGCTAAATTCTTGTGCCAGCGGCGCTTCTCCAAGCATCACAGGGATGATCGGCGTTTCGCTCATTCCAATGTCAAAGCCCAGTTTTTTCATTTCCTGTTTCATCAAATTGGCGTTCGCCCACAGTCGAGTGACCAATTCGTCAGAACTTTCGAGCATATCAACGGCTTCAAGGCACGCCGCCACATCGGGGACGGTCATGGCGCTCGAAAACAGGAACGGACGCCCGCGTTGGCGCAGCCAATCCACGATAACCTGTTTGCCCGCGACAATCCCGCCGACTGCGCCGAAGGCTTTGCTCATCGTACCGACTTCAATATCAACCTGTCCGTGCAAATTAAAATGATCGACAATGCCGCGCCCGCCGCGCCCTAATACGCCTTCGCCGTGTGCGTCATCCACCATCAGCAAAATTTGGTGTTCTTGCGCCACCTTGAGCAGGTCGGGCAGGGGAGCAATATCACCATCCATACTGAACACGCCATCCGTCACGATCAAACGGCGGTTGTATTCCGTTGTTTCAGCGATTTTCCGCCGCAGATCGTCAACATTGTTGTGTTCGTAAGAGACAATCGACGCACGACTGAGCCGACACCCGTCAATGATGCTGGCGTGGTTCAGTTGATCCGAGAAAATCACGTCACCTTTACCCACCAACGCGGGGATCGTCGCAAGGTTGGCGGCGAATCCGCTTTGCAGCGTGATCACCGCTTCGGCGTGCTTGAATTCTGCGAGGCGCTTCTCAAGCTCAACATGGAGACTCATCGTCCCGGCAATCGTGCGAACCGCCCCGGGACCAATCCCATATTGATCAATCGCCCGTTTTGCCGCCTCTTTCAAACGCGGGTGATTCGCCAGTCCTAGATAATTATTCGCGCAAAAATTGAGGACAGGCTGATCGTTCACGACGATATGCCCATCCATCGGGCTGTCAATCGTGCGAATGGTGTTATACAAGCCTTGCGCTTTCAGCGCCGCCAGTTCATCTGCAATCCACTGCGTTTTTTCATCTGCCGCGTAGTCCATAAATGTTTATCTCCTAAATATCGGCAAGGGTTGCGCTCAATCCCAGTAATTCGTAAACAAGTCTTTGCTTTGCTTTACTCCCCTCCCTGAATTCGGGGAGGGGTGGGGGTGGGGTCTCATTCTAGGCTAATTCTTCGAGTAACCGAACCGCTGTTCCAGCGAGAATCGCTGTTCCACTTTTGAAAACCGATTCGTCTAGGTCGAACAACGCATTATGATGCGGACGGTCAACCTCATCCCGTTTTGCGCCAAGCATGAACATTGCGCCGGGGGCGGCGTTGGTCATGTAACTGTAATCTTCGCCGCCCATGCTCGGCTCCCGTTCAATGAGGTTTTCCGCGCCAACGACCTCACTAGCGACTGCGTGCAAGGTTTCTGCCACGCTCACATCATTGATCACCGACGCGCAACCAATCATAAATTCGAGCTTGAAATCGCCGCCCAACGCCCGTGCAACGCCCAGCGCCCGCTCCACTTCGACGCGCAGTTGTTCGCGTACCTTCGGATCGTAACTACGGAGCGTGCCGCTAATGGTGACTTCGTTGGGGATAATGTTGCGTGCTGTGCCGCCGTGAATCGTCCCAATCGTGACGACTGCCGGGTGAATGGGGTTGATGCGCCGCGCCCGAATGCCATGCAGCGCGTTCAAAACCTGCGCCGCAAGATAGATCGGGTCAATGCCTTCATCGGGATGCGCCCCATGACAGCCTTTCCCAATGATGGTTGCGTTGAAGTCATCAACGGCGGCGGTCAGCGGACCCCCGCTGCTGATGACCTTGCCCGCCGGAATCTCGCTGCCGACATGCAGTGCGATCACGCGGTCTACGCCTTGCATCGCGCCTTCTTCAACCATCCGTTGAGCGCCGCTTTTGCCCTCGGCATCAACCGTTTCTTCACAGGGTTGAAACAACAAGCGAATTTGTCCGGCGGGGCGGTTGGGCATTTCGACAAGGATTCGCGCCGCGCCAAGCAGCATTGCCGTGTGCGAGTCATGACCGCAAGCGTGCATCACGCCGGGAGTCTGTGACGTGTATTCGACCTCGTTGGCTTCCAGAATTGGCAGTGCGTCCATATCGGCGCGAATAGCGACGACGGGCGAACCTTCCCCGATCACCGCCATAACGCCTGTTTTACCGACGCCCGTTACGACCTCTAACCCCATATCGCTGAGGGTTTGCGCGACGACCCGTGCGGTGCGAAATTCCTGAAAACCAAGTTCAGGATGTGCGTGAAAATCCCGTCGCCAGGCGATAATTTCTGGCTCAAGGGCATGGGCGCTCTTAACTATATCGTCTACTGCCACGTGTGCGGACTCCTCAATCCTTAGCTATACTTGAAATTATACCCGATGGCTTAAACTTGCCTATGTTTGTTGTGACCATTGTTTCGATTCTTCGGTTGTGAGGCTGTATGTCTACGTTTGATGTGATTGTTATTGGGGCAGGGGCGATGGGCAGCGCGGCGGCATATCATGCTGCGAAAAGCGGGCAGCGCGTCCTCTTGCTAGAACAATTTGAGATCGATCACCAGCAGGGAAGTTCTTACGGCTTCTCGCGTATTATCCGTTACGTCTATGACCATCCCACGTACATCAAACTGGCGCAAGCGTCGTATCCCGCGTGGCGTGCGCTCGAAGAAGAAGCGGGCGAACGCTTGATGATTCAATCGGGCGGCGTGACCTTCAGCCCGCCGGACGACCCTGATTTCGTCAGCACATTAAACGCCATGCGCGATATGTCGATTCCGTTTGAGATGATCGACTCCGACGAACTAGCGCGGCGTTACCCGCAGTTTCGCGTCCCGCCCGAAATGAGCATCGCCACACAGGATGATACCGCCGTGCTGCGGGCGTCGCGCTGTGTGCTGGCACATGTGCGCCTTGCTGAGAAACACGGTGCGGTTATCAAAGACAATACACCTGTGATTCAAGTCAAACCTCATACACAGGGGGTCGAAGTCGTGACCGCTACGGAAACCTATTCGGCGGCACGCTTGATCATCACAGCGGGCGGTTGGATGCGTACCATGATGCATTCGCTTGGCATTGACTTGCCTTTGCAACCCGTCGCCGCACAGGAAAACTACTTTATCCCCGACAACCCCGCTGATTACGAGATCGGACGCTTTCCCGTTTTTCTTGCGATGTTGAAGCGCGACTACGGCTATATGATGTATGGTATCCCTAGCGTTGATAGTTCAGGGTTGAAACTCTCGCAGCACGGCGGCGACCCCATTGATCCTACAGGGAGCAGAGAACCCGATTTGTCGCAAATCCCGAAAATGCGAGACTTCGCAGCACGCTATCTTCCCGGTGCGGCACAAACGCACAAGCAGTCTCGCGTGTGCATCTACACCATGACGCCCGACGAGCATTTCATCATTGACCAGCATCCTGAATATCGACATGTGGTCTTTGCGTCTCCGTGTTCAGGGCATGGGTTCAAATTCAGCACCGTAATCGGTAAAATGTTGAGTGATTTGGCGCTCGAAGCCGAAACCGCGCACGATCTAAGTTTATTCCGTCTAACTGGAATGTAATCCTTTGAAATCATTGTTTCTACTCGACCCGTCAATCCTCTTTTTCAATCACGGCTCATTCGGAGCATGTCCAAAACCCGTTTTTGACGTTTATCAACAGTGGCAGCTAGAGCTAGAGCGCCAACCTGTCGCATTTTTGGGGCGGCGCGTTGATGCTTACCTCGATGAAGCCCGCGCCGCGTTAGCGACCTATTTGCACGTCGAACGTGGTGACGACCTTGTGTTCGTGCAGAACGCGACGGCTGGCGTCAACGTCGTTGCAAAGTCACTGCCCCTTCAACCCGGCGACGAGATTCTGACAACCGATCACGAATACGGCGCGTGCAATACCACATGGCAGCGAGTATGTGCGAAAACGGGCGCGGTGTTGGTCGAACGCACGGTGACGTTACCGCTCGTTTCGGATGAAGTGTTCATTGATGATTTGTGGGCGGGTGTGACTCCCAAGACCCGTGTGATTTATCTCAGCCATATCACATCGCCAACCGCGCTCATTTTCCCGGTTACAGAGATTTGCCGCCGCGCTCGTCAAGCGGGAATCATCACCGTCATTGATGGAGCGCACGCGCCGGGACAATTCCCCCTAGACCTTACGCAGATCGATGCAGATTTTTACACGGGGAACTGCCATAAATGGATGTGTTCCGCAAAAGGGTCAGCATTTTTGCATGTGCGGCGTGAGCATCAAGCGTGGCTTGAGCCGCTTGTGACGAGTTGGGGCTACACGGTAGGCGACACGTTTATTTCGCGCCACCAGATGCAAGGCACGCGGGATCCAGCGGCATTTCTCAGTGTTCCGGCAGCAATCCAGTTTTTGCACGATCACAATTGGGATTTGGTTCGGGACGCCTGTCATGATCTGGCGGTTAGCTTGCGCCAAGAAATTCTCGCCCTCACCGGACTCGCCCCGATCTGCGACGACACGCATTTCCCGCAAATGTTCACCGTCCAACTGCCGCCGTGCGATCCAGCGGTGATAAAAACCCGTCTGTATGATGATTACCACGTCGAACTGCCCGTGTTCACATGGAAAGATCGTCAGTATTTGCGGGTTTCGATACAAGGCTATAACACGCCTGATGAAGGGGAGCAGTTGCTATCTGCTTTGCGAAAGGTTCTTGCCCCAACGTGATCGATCCTAACAATCTCATTGAAGTCGTGGTCACGGTAGTAGGGCGATTCTTTATCTTTTTGGCGGGTGCGTACATCGTCGTCTACACCTTCCTATCGGCGGTAAAAACGGTTGTTTTGCCGCGCAGTGCCAATACAAGTATCACGCGATGGGTGTTTCGCATCACGAACATGATGTTTCAATTTCGCCTGCGTCGTGTGCGTACCTACGAAGATCGGGATCGCATCATGGCGCTGTACGCCCCGATCTCGCTGTTAATTCTGCCGATGGCATGGCTTGTCGGAATTTTGCTCGGCTATACGCTCATCTATGTCGGCGTGGAAGGGATGAGTCCCTACGAGGCGTTCAAACTCAGCGGTTCGTCTCTATTGACGTTGGGTTTTGAGCGGCGCGATACTCTGTTCGGCATGATCTTCGAGTTCAGCGAGGCGGCGCTTGGGTTGATCGTGGTGGCGCTGCTGATTTCATACTTACCCGCTATGTATTCTGCTTTTTCCAAACGCGAGTCGCTGGTGACATTGCTCGAAGTTCGGGCGAGCAGCCCCGCCTCTCCCTACGAAATGATCACCCGCGCCTATCAAATCAACGGGCTGACACAGTTGACCGATTTATGGGAATTGTGGGAAGTATGGTTTGCAGAGTTGGAAGAGAGTCACACTTCATTAGCGGCGCTCGTGTTCTTTCGATCACCGCTGCCGGGTCGTTCGTGGGTGACTTCCGCTGGTGCAGTTCTCGACAGCGCATCGATCATCTTGTCCACTGTAGACATCCCAAACGATCCGCAGGCTCAGTTGATGATTCGCTCTGGCTTTCTCGCCTTGCGCCGTATCGCAGACTTCTTCAACATCAGCTACGAGGAACATCCCAAGTCAGATGACCCGATCAGTGTGTCGCAGTACGAATACGATTTGCTCTACGACTCACTGCTGCAAGCAGGTGTCCCGCTCAAGCCGGATCGTGAACAGGCGTGGCGCGATTATGCGGGTTGGCGCGTCAATTATGATCGCGTGCTGTTGGCGATGTCTGCGCTGACGATGGCGCCTTACGCCCCATGGGTGTCTGACCGTTCGCTGCCACGCGGAACGATGTACCGCCGTCGCAACGGTAGTTGATCTTCTTAAAATCCCCTCTCCATTTGGAGAGGGGACTTAGGGGTGAGGTTGTTCCCCTCCCTGAATTCGGGGAGGGGGTAGGGGTGGGGTCTATTGCAAATCATCCTCTAATGCGACAAACACCGCTGTCGTGCGTGCCGGAATGGTAAACGTTCCGGTTGTGGCATCAAACACCGATGCGCTGACAAACGGGTCAGCCGACAACACTTGCACGGGGTGCAGTGCCAGCGGGTAATTGATGATGTCGGTCATCGTAAACGACTGCGTTTCCGGGCTGGCGTTGAACAGCACGACGGCATAGCTGAAAATGGGGTCTACACTCCCCTCACCTAAATCGCTAATGCTCATCACGACTAAGCCGGGGATTTGTTCCGCCCCTGTGTTCTGGAACGCGACGCGGCTGATGATGTCGTCCGCAGTTCGCAAACGGAACAGGGCGGTAGTTTGCCGAATTTGCAGCATCTCTTGGAAGTGGTTGATCGCGCTGCGAATGTGATCGCTGTTAGGGGTCAGCGTCGGGTCTGCCAGCAGCGGCTGCCACTGAGTCCAACTGTCTTGACTCGTCCATGCGGGCGGCAAACCGCGACCCCATCCGTTGCTTTGATAGGTGAAGTCAATCGCGTTGTACCAATCGCCAGAGTCATAGCTGTTGCGATCCCCCGACTTCGAGCGGAGCATTTCATCGCCCGCATGGAAGAACGGCACACCCTGCGACAGCATCACCACGTCAATAGCGAGGTTGTTCATACGCACGCGGTCTTCCATCGAGGTATCCAGCGGCGCTTTGATTTGAATCACATCGAACAGCGTTTCGTTGTCGTGTGCCGCCGCGTAGACAATATGTTCTTGCGGGTCGAGCGTGTAGCCCGTCGGCGCACCGTTGTAATCCACTTCTGCCCCTGTGATCACATTGCCGAGATAGTTCTCAAACGTGTAATCGCGCAGATTACCCGCCAGCGATACCCGAATGCGATCCTGGAATAAGCGCAAAAGGTCAAGCTGCTGCTCAACAGGGCGGGTCTCATCCTCACTCGGATCAGTGTACAACCCATTGACGAATCCCTGTTCTTGCAGCCCACCGAATGGATTGCCGCCGCGTACCGAGTCGCGCACGCGATCATTGAATGAGCCGATTCCCGTGCCGCCGAGGTTGAGTTGGGTTGCATTAACGCCGAGCGCGTTGTCCGCCACTTCGCCAAAATTCCAACCTTCGCCATACACGTAAATGCGAGAACCATCCACGCCGCTGTTTTCAGGCGTCAGGCTGTCCAACGCTTCGCGCACATGCACCATGTTATCCAGCATGTGATGTCCCATCAGGTCGAAGCGGTAGCCGTCTACCCGATACATCGTTGACCATGTGATCAACGAGTCGATCATCAGTTTTTCCATCATGGCGTGTTCTGTGGCGGTATTCTGGCAGCAGGTGCTAGTTTCAATGCGTCCTTGTGCGTTCAAACGGTGATAGTAGCCGGGGACAATGCGATCCAGAACGGAGTTCGCATCTTGACCCGCCGCGTTGGTGTGGTTGTAAACCACGTCCATCACCACGCGCAGCCCCGTTTGATTCAGGGACTGTACCATCTGGCGAAATTCGAGAATGCGTTCCGCGCCATTCGGGTCGGTGCTGTAACTGCCTTCGGGGACGGTGTAATGCAGCGGATCGTAGCCCCAGTTGAAGCCATCACCCTCGCGCATTTCGCCGACAATCGCCTGTTGTTCTTCCGAGTCGGGCGGGAATGCCGCTAACACGGTGGGATCAGGGTTTTGCTGTTCGCTGCGATTCTCGTTGGTCGTGGCAATATCGAACACCGGAAGCAAATGCACATGCGTCAATCCGGCTTGAGCTAATCCGGTCAAATGCTGCATTCCATTCGACTGCGCTTGCGTGAAAGCCATGTACGTACCGCGCATTTCTTCGGGTACGGTTTCATCGTAAATACTGAAATCGCGCACATGCAGTTCGTACAGCACAATATCTTCAAACGCATCCAACGCGGGCTTGACGGTATCGTTCCAACCGTCCGGCATCAGCGCGGGGTCGTTCAGGTCAACAATCTGACTCCGCTGGCTGTTCGTGGACAGGCTGAACGAATACGGGTCAGTGACGAGATTCGTCTCGATCTGCCGCGTCGATGGTGCATATACCACGACTTCATACAGGTAATATTTGTAGTTCCAGCTTGCATCCCCTGAAATGCCCCAGACGCCCGTTGCCGCGTCCCATGCCATATCCAACACCGTTGATTCAGCGATCAGGGCGTCGTCAAAGACATGCAACCGGACGGCTTGAGCGGTGGGCGCCCAGACGCGCAAAGTCGGCGCACCTGCATCCCACGTCACACCGAGAGCGCCAGTGTAGTTGTACAGGTCATCCAGCGCGCCGGGGATTTGCACGCCCGTTGCGTCCAACAGTTCGCCCTGTGCAGTCGTCGCAGAAACGGCAATTTGACCGCGTAGAATCTCAGGGATCAGCGCACGATCCGCCTCAGCAACTTGATAAACGTTGAAACGCGCTAATGCAGGGAATTTTGCCTGCAACAGGTCGCTTAAACCGTCGCGGCTTGGTACAAGTTCAATGAACTCGCCCCCAACAATGCCTTCGTTGGTCAGTTCCAGCCCACCGACTGCGCCATAGTGCAGACGATACGATGCGCCGGGGATGCGTCCGATATTCCATGCAATGCTGGTTTCATCCACCCAGTGCGCTTGTGAAAGGAATAGACTGCCTACTGCGGGCGCTGCTGCACCACCCACATTGATGTTGAGCGTATTGTTTGAACTGTCGAATGAGAATAGGGTCACTGTACCTGCGTCCGCAATTACAAATGCGATGTTTGTGCCATCACGAGCGCCGCCTTCGCCGTAGTTCTCGCCCCAACTTTCGTTGATGGCGACTTTGGCTTCATACGCGCCGGGGGGAATAGACGCCGTAGCAAACGTATACACACCGTCGCCGTCCGTATCTTGCAGCAGCGTTCGCAAGCAGTCCGGTTGCCAATCATCCGGGCATCCGAGTTCGCTCTGGAACGAGCCGGGAACGCTGGCAATCAACGAATTCACGCTGTCTGTCACCCACTGGGTATTCTGACTGTAGATGAACTTGACCGTTCTGTCTTCTGCCAGCGACAAAGTGATATTTGCGCCGCCCGCTTCTGCATTCAGCCCGTAATTGACATCCCATGTGCCGTTCAGCGCGGCTTTGTATTCGTATTCGCCCGCCGGAAGGTCAAATGTCGCTTGCCACAGGTCATCATCAACATCATACGTGAGCGCAGTCGCTTCACATTCCGGTTGCCAATCGCCGGGGCAGCCCATCACGCTTTGAATCGTGCCAGCCATAACCACCATATGCGGTTGTTCGGTTGCTTCTGTCGGCGGCTCGATTACCACGACCTGTGAGTCACCGCCGCCACCACTGCTCCCGCCACCGTTCACGCTGTCTGTGACGATGCTCGTCATCGGATCGAACACGAAGGTGACAGCGGTTTGTTCGTTCAGCACCAGCACGATATTCGCGCCGCCCGCTTCACCATCCATGCCATAATTGACATCCCACGTGCCATCCAACGCGACTTTATATTCGTATTCGCCCGCTGGCAGGTCAAACGTCCCGCTCCATAACCCTGTAGATGGGTCAAGCGTGAGCGCGGTTACTTCGCACTCCGGTTGCCAATCACCGGGGCAGCCCAGTACACTTTGGATCGAACCGGGAATGACCACCAGCGTCGGCTGATCTTGTGCCAGCGCGACGGAAGTCATGAGCAGGAGTGCTAACAGTGCGACGATAAATCGTTTCATTAGATTCATAGAATCTTTTACTCCTTTAAAAAATCCATGTTTAGAGCGATATTACACAGTATGATTGTAACACTTTGCGAGGGAAATATGACTTCACGTCTCTGTATGGTAGGTAGTTCTAATATTGACTTAATCGCACGGGTTCCGCGTATCCCCGCACCCGGCGAAACGTTGATCGGTTCACGCTTTCAAACGGGCTTTGGGGGCAAAGGGGCGAATCAGGCGGTCATGGCGGCACGACTCGGCGCAGAAGTCACCGTTGTGACCAAACTGGGACGCGATACCTTTGGCGAAAGCACGCTTGCAAACTATCGCGCTCAGGGTATCGACACGACCTATGTGTTATTCGATGAAACAGAAGCATCCGGCGTCGCTTTGATCGCCGTCGATGACAACACGGGGCAAAACTCGATCATTATTGCGCCGGGGGCAAACTTCACACTTACGCCTGAAGAAGTACGCCTCGCCAGCCGTGCCATTCAAACCGCGCAGGTCGTCATTTGTCAGCTTGAAGTCCCAATTGAAGTGACGCTGGAAGCCTTTCGCGTGGCAAAAGGTGCGAACGGTGTGCTGACCATCCTCAATCCCGCGCCCGCCGCCACCATCCCTGATGAACTGCTAAGTCTAACCGATATATTGATCCCCAACGAAATTGAAGCCTCCATGCTGACCGGAATGCCCACCGGAACATTGCCGGAAGTCACAGCGGCAGCGCGAAAACTGCAAGAATGGGGTGTCAAAACAGTGTTGATCACGTTGGGCAGTCGTGGGGCGCTAATCGTAAACGCGGACGAAGAAGCGCAGTTTATTACCGCACAGGCAGTTAAAGCAGTCGATTCAACGGGGGCGGGGGACGCATTCGTCGGCAGTTTCGCCTATTTGCTGGCATCGGGGCGATCTTTGCGCGACTCGGTTGAACGGGCGTGCGCCATTGCCACCCGTTCTGTTTTGAAAACAGGGACTCAAACCTCATTCCCCATGCGTGATGAAGTGGCTGAACTGCTGTAATAAAAATCGGGCGATCATATTAACATGATCGCCCGATTGACTTATTGATTCTTGATTCTGAGGTCTTCCTCGATACGATCCCGATCACCTTCTGCTTGATCAGGGTTGTGGGACACCTTACGATCCGTGCTGCCTAATGATTTATCTCCTTCGGCTTGGCTTACGGGGCGTTCGCCTTCTTCGGCGAGCGGGTCTTTTCTTTCCTTCTGATCGTTATCGGGCATAGGCGCTCCTAATACGTGATGTAATAGAGTATACGCCCGATTACAGTTGAGGATATGAGAATTAGATGAGCTAGACTAGATCATCGGGTGTTCGTGCAAAAACTCGACAAACCGTGTGCCGTGCGCCCGCCCATACAGCAGCGTCAAATCACGCAGACGATCCCGTGCGGCTACATCGGCAAAATTTTCCTCAACCATGCGCCATGACCAATTGCCAGAGGGCAAACCGGGCGTGTTCATGCGGGCTTCTGCGCCCAAACTCAGCACATCTTGCATGGGTACAACCGCGATATGTGAGGTTGACGCTTCTGCTAGGCGGATCAGTTCCCAGTTCGGCTCAGTGATGTCATGGTTGACATATAACTGCAAATGGTGATGAATATGCACGTCTGTTTCTTCCGAGTTCCACCAGCCAATCGTCGTGTTGTTGTCGTGTGTTCCCGAATACACGACGCTGTTTGGGATGTGATGATGCGGTAGGAACAAATTTGCTTCGGGCAGGTTGCCCCACGCGAATTGCAGCACCTTCATACCGGGGAGTTCCAGATTGTCGCGCATCGCTTCCACGCCTGCGGTGATCACGCCCAAATCTTCGGCAATGATGGGTAGATGACCGAGCGCCGCTTCAATCACCTTGAAGAACGGAATCCCGGGACCGGGAACCCATTGCCCGCGTACTGCTGTCGCTTCAGAAGCGGGGACTTCCCAGTACGCCTCGAAGCCGCGAAAGTGATCAATACGCACAAGATCAACTTGCTTGAGCGCGGCTTTGAAGCGGCGAATCCACCAGCTATAGCCGTCCTTCGCCATCGCTTCCCAGTTGTAGAGCGGGTTTCCCCACCGCTGACCCGTCTCGCTGAAATAATCTGGCGGCACGCCCGCAATCACCGTCGGGTTGCCCAGATCATCAAGATAGAATAGGGTGCGATTTGCCCACACATCGGCGCTGTCATGTGCCACGAAGATCGGCACATCGCCTACCAGCTTAATGCCTTTATTGTTTGCGTAGGCTTTCACATCTAGCCATTGGCGGAAGAACAGCCATTGGCGGAATTTATAGTTTTCAATTTCATCGGTGTGACGTGTCTGTGCATCGACCAGCGCCTGTGGATCGCGCAGCGCCTCACCCGGAGTCCATTCCACCCACGGACGCCCGCCGTGTTCATCTTTGAGCGCCGAGAACAGGGCATAATCATCCAACCAGTCAGTATTTTCTACGCACCAATCGGCAAACGCTTTGGTTTGCACCGCGTTAGCTTTCGCAGTGAAATTCTTGTGAGCCAGTGTCAGCAGTTCATTGTGATAAGGGATGATCCAACCGAAGTCTACGTGGTCATTTGGGAACTCTGGAACGTCCGCGAGGTCTTCTGCTGCCAGCCAACCTTCGGCGATCAGTTTATCGAAGCTGATCAAAAACGCATTTCCCGCGAACGCCGACAGCGTTTGATAAGGCGAATCGCCGTAGCTTGTAGGACCCAACGGTAGGATTTGCCAGATAGTTTGATAAGCCGATTCGAGCCAGTCTACGAACCGATACGACCAATCACCGAGATCACCCATACCATAACGACCAGGGAGGGAAGTGGGGTGAAACAGCACACCACTCGAACGAGGAACTAACATCCATATTTCCTTTCAAAAAGTCGCAAATTGACCATAACCATAGCACAAAACAGCCCGCTTATGTTAGATTGTAGCGTGTAGAGAAAGATCACTTGATGGAACATATCACTGGCACGGTTGACCGTATTACGTTTTACAACGATGAGAATCATTATGGCGTGATTCGCATCAAGGCGGACGAGAAATTCCCCACGATTGAAGCACAAGATGGAACGATCACCGTAGTGGGGGTGATGCCGGGAATCAACGTCGGCGAAACAGCCCGATTCAGCGGCGAATGGGTGACAGATGCCCGCTATGGTAAGCAGTTCAAAGCAGAGTCGCTGACTCCCGTCTCACCCTCCACCGAGATCGGCATCGTCAACTACCTTGCCAGCGGCATTGTCAAGGGGATCGGCGCGAAAACCGCCCAGAAAATCGTCGATCACTTTGGCAAAGAGACGCTCAATGTCATGGATCGTGAGCCATCGCGCCTCTACGAAGTGCCGGGACTCAAGCGCGAACTAGCGCGTGATCTGGCGCTGGCGTGGTCACAGAATCAACTGCTGCGCCAAACGATGATCTTTTTGCAGGGTTACGGCGTGACCAGCAAAATGGCGTCCCGCATCTTCAAGCATTACGGCTCTGCGACCATCAGCACCGTTAAAGAAAACCCCTACGCGCTGGCAGATGAGGTCAATGGGATTGGCTTCATTCGCGCAGACGAGATCGCGCAAAACATGGGAATCCCCGCTGATGCCCATTACCGCATTCGCGCCGGGTTGGTCTACACGCTCACACAGATGACCAGAGAAGGGCATATGTATATGCCGCGCCTCGAATTGGTCAACAAAGCCCTAGAAATTATGAAAATTGACAATATCGGGCGTGTGCAAGCGGCGCTGAGTCAAGAGTTGTTAGCGGGCAATCTCATCATCGACTCCAAAATTGGCGATGGCAATCTCGGTATGGAGGCGGTCTATCTGCCGCTGTACTACAACGCCGAACGCAAAGTCGTGCGCTTGCTGCGTGATCTGGCGTCAGAAGAGTCGGACATTCGCCAGAGAGTCAAACGGCTCAACTGGACACAGTTCTTAAGCGACCTCTCCAAGCATAACAATGTCGAGTTAACCGACCAGCAGCAAAGCGCCGTCCGCGCCGCGCTGGAACACAAAGTCAGTGTTTTGACAGGCGGTCCCGGCACAGGCAAAACGACGACCTTGCGTATGGTCATTCATGCCATCGACTCGCTTAAGTTCAAGTTTGCGCTGGCGTCTCCTACCGGACGCGCCGCCAAACGCCTCGCAGAAGCGACGGGTTATCCCGCCAAGACGATTCACCGCCTGTTGGGGTGGACTCCCGTCGAAGGCTTTGTCTACGACGAGGATCAACCGCTCGAAATCCAAATGTTGATCGTGGACGAAGCCTCGATGATCGATCTGCTGCTGTTCAACGATATGCTAAAGGCGCTCCCGCCCAACGCCCATTTGATGCTCGTGGGCGACGTTGATCAACTGCCGAGCGTGGGGGCGGGCAATGTCCTACGCGACGTGATCGACAGCCAGATCGCGCATGTCACCCGCCTGAACGCCATTTTCCGCCAATTGCAAACAAGCCACATCATCATTAACGCGCATCGTATCAATCAGGGCGAGTCGCCGCTTATGGACAACAGCAGCGACGATTTCTTTTACTTTAGCGAAGATGATCCGGCGCGTGCGGCAGAGTTGGTTGTTGATATTGTCAACAACCGTCTGCCAAGCAAATTCGGCATTGACCCTATTGCCGACGTGCAGGTGATCGCGCCCATGTATCGCGGCATGATCGGTGTAAACGCGCTCAACGAGGCGTTGCAGCGTTCGCTCAACGGCAACAAACGCATGGCGGAGAAAACGCTCGCCGGACGCATTTTTCGCGTAGGCGACAAAGTGATGCAGACGCGCAACAACTACGAAAAAGACGTGTTCAATGGCGACATCGGGCGCTTGGTCGAAATTGATTTCGAGGAACAGGTTTTTGGCATCGAATTTGACGGTGATTTCGTTATGTACGACTGGATGGAGGCGGATCAGTTGATTCACGCCTACGCGATTAGCACCCATCGTAGTCAGGGGTCAGAATATCCTATCGTCGTCATGCCCGTGATGACGCAACATTACATGATGCTCCAGCGTAATTTGCTCTACACAGCGGTCACGCGGGCGAAAAAGATAGTTGTGTTGGTGGGCACCCGCCGCGCCGTGCAAATGGCAGTCGAGAACAACAAGGTGGCAGAACGTTACAGCGGACTGCTGCAACTGTTAGGCGGCGAAAATCGCCTGTAGGGACGCGCAACGGCGCGGACGCGCTTTTCTCCTTCTGGAGACATGCCCGCGCTTTCTCCCCTCTCCCCTCTCCCCTCTCCCCTCTCCCCTCTCCCCTCTCCGTTCGGAGAGGGGTCGGGGGTGAGGCTGTTTTTCGGGGTGAGGTTACAGCCTCGTTGCTCCACTTTTCGATTTTCGTTATACTGACGACTGTGATTTGTAATAAAACCAAATTTACGCGAGGAGAATGCTTTTCATGAGCGAGAATATTCGTTTTGACCTGCCCCAGTCGGAAATCCCGACCCACTGGTAC
>JBBQRJ010000051.1:0-16484 GCA_038214955.1 Aggregatilineales bacterium
ATCACCGCCGACCCGGACGCCGCCGCTAACGGTTATTATTTCGATGCGGTGAACTTGCACATCTATTTCCGCACAGAAACGGTGTACCAGATTGTCAGCGAGACGCGCACGCTGCTAGATCGCTACGGTTTAGCCGATAAATCGATCTGGTTAGCAGAAACCAACGCCTCGCCCAACCTTGATCCCGGTTGGCAGGTGGGGCGTCCCAACTGGCAAATCGACCTTGAGCAGCAGTCCGCATTTCTCGTTCAGGCGGCGGCACTGGGACTCGCGGCGGGCGCGGATCACATTGCCGTCTACAAGCTGTTTGATCAAGGGCTGCCGCCCGGCGCGGAGTCGTTTGGCATCTTGCGCCCCGACGGATCGCGCCGTCCGGCATTTGACACATGGCGTATGGTGATCAATCGCTTTAGCGATGTCGAATCCAGCACATTTACCCGAAGCGATACGACTGATATTGTGCGACTCGATCACGCCAGCGGCTTAGAGACGTGGGTCGTGTGGGCGCGAACGGATACTGCCGCGCAGATTACGATCAGCGCCACGTCGGATAAAGCCTATTTGATAGACCAAACTGGTAGTATTATGAGCATACGCCCATTCAACGGCGGTTATACGTTATCTTTGCCCGCAGCACGCTGTAACCGCGTCGATGGCTGTCCTGTCGGCGGTCATGTGACGCTGTTGGTGCAGGGCGTGGGAGAACCTATCGTTCAGGAAATGACGCCAGCGGGACTCGTATCGTTGGTAGGGGAGAGTAGTTAACTTGAGCAGTTCACCAAAAGAATTTTCATATGGCGGGCAAGCGGTGATCGAAGGCGTCATGATGCGTGGGGCGCACAAATTTGCGGTTGCTGTGCGTAACCAGCAGGGCAATATCGTCATTCACGAACAGGCATTGAATGCGGCGTTGTATCGTGGACGTATTGCCAAAACGCCGTTCTTGCGCGGGTTGGTCGGTTTGTGGGATGCGCTTGGTTTGGGTACACGGGCGTTGATGTGGTCGGCAGATGTGGCGATCAAAGAAGATGAGGATGACACGACCACGTTTTCGGGTCCTGTCGCCATTGGTACACTCGCTGTCTCGCTTTTATTCGGCGTCGGCTTATTCTTTCTGTTCCCGACTGCGGCGGCAAGTGGTGTTGAGCAGTTGTTAGGCTTGCAGGCGTATCCTTTTGCGGTCAACCTCATCGAAGGGGTGATTCAACTTGCGCTGTTGATCGGCTATTTATCGCTCATCAGTTTAATGCCCGATGTCAAGCGGTTGTTTGGCTATCACGGCGCAGAACACAAGACGATCAATGCCTATGAAGCGGGCGCAGAGTTGACTCCCGAAATCGTCTCAACGTACCCTATTGAGCATCCTCGCTGCGGGACAGCATTTCTCCTCACCGTGTTTTTTGTAAGTACACTCATCTTTTCGTTGTTGGGACGCCCGCCGTTCCTGCTGCTGATCTTGTCACGCATCGTGTTTATTCCTCTGCTGGCGGGTATTTCCTACGAGATTATTCGCTTCACTGCGAAGAACCTGAATAACCCGATTATTCGCATCATCATCATTCCCAATTTGGCGTTGCAACACTTGACCACACGCCAACCCGATTTGAAGATGATCGAAGTCGCCATTGCCTCGTTTAAGCGTGTGTTGGTCTCGGAAAGCCTGTTGACCGAAGAAGAAGCGACCCCCATTCCCGTCACAATGTCTGAAGCATCTATCGCCCCCGGTGATTAACATTATCTCGCCACAGTGGGTTAACATCCACTGTGGTAGCTTATGAGAACTCCCAAAAATCTTATGGAATGGCAAGTTAGGTTTCTGTTATGATCGGTTGAGACCGTAGATGATAGGAACGCAGAGATGCCAATTCAAGTGACATGGGGAAATACCGAAAAGACGTACACTTGCTTTAAGTTCACCGGCAATTGGACGTGGACAGAGTATTATCAATCGATTAAAGAGGGTTCTGCACTCATACAGGATGTTCCGAATACGGTCAATATCCTCATCGATTTTAGCGAGGCAAAAGTACTCCCTAGCAGTATTTTGTCCAATATCGATTCGTCCATGCGCCAGCCACCGCGTCATTTTGATCTTGGGGTGATCGTCTCCACCTCCCCGTTTCTAAGCGTCATCACCAACATGATTGACCGCCTCTACGGTAAAAATGGGACACACTTCAAAATCTACAAAACCCGTGAGGAAGCAGATCGCTTTTTGGTGGAATATGACAAAACCAAAACCCACTAGGAAACAGATTCCATTCGCGCTTTCAAGTTATTGATCCTACTCTGTTGCGCGTGCTTCGCTTGTCCAATGATGTAAGAACTCAGAAGCGTGGGTGTTTGTGCCTCCACAATTTCGGTGATCCATGTGCTGCCGCCCCCTTCCTCGAAATCATAGCGAAAGCGCATGAACACGCCGAGATTCGCTTTGACTTCCGTTAGCATGTGCCTGTTCATCTCTGTGAGGGTGAGTGCGACGCGGATAGGGTTGTGATATTTGATGAACCCAAAATATCTCAATTCCTCAACTGCTCTGTAATGGATGACCGTTTTACCTCTTGAATCGAGCGTGCGGCT
This sequence comes from Aggregatilineales bacterium, assembly GCA_038214955.1. GTDB lineage: Bacteria > Chloroflexota > Anaerolineae > Aggregatilineales > Phototrophicaceae > Flexifilum. The sequence continues at coordinate 2,581 of JBBQRJ010000051.1, forward strand.
GATGTCGCTGACTTCGACCAGCAGGGGAGACAATCCCATGTAGTTCTGCGGCTCACTCAAATGCGCGTAGACCGTTCTAATAGGTGCAGCGATAAAATAGCGTTCTTGAAAGGTGTAGGTTGCCACGAAAATCCTCTTTTAGGACGGTTTACGTTCATCTGATGCAAGGCGTTTGAGTTCGTATAGTTTGGTTAATGCCTCAATCGGGCTGAGGTCGTCCACTTTGAGATCGCGCAGAAAGCTCAACGCGGGGTTTGGCGACTCATCAAACATTTGCAGTTGACCGGGATTGAGCCGCTTCTTCTTCTGTGCCGGATGCTCGAAGTTATTGCCACCTTCCTCAAGCTGTTTGAGCAGTTCGCGGGCGCGTTCCACCACCGGACGCGGCATTCCGGCAAGCTGCGCGACATGCACCCCATAACTGCGATCTGCGCCGCCCGGTAGTACCTTGTGCAAGAATACGATCTGTTCGCCTTCTTCCGCTACGCCCACATTGAAATTACGCGAACGTGGTAATACGTTGGGCAGTTCGGTCAGTTCGTGATAATGGGTGGCGAACAACGTGCGGCAGTTGAGTCGCGGGTGATTGTGGATGTATTCGATCACAGAGCGGGCGATAGCGAGTCCGTCATACGTCGATGTGCCGCGCCCCACCTCATCCAGAATCAGCAAACTTCGATGGGTACTCCCCGACAGCAGTCGCGCCGTTTCGATCATTTCAACCATGAACGTACTGTAACCCGCGTGGATTTCGTCTTGTGCGCCGATTCGTGCAAAGATGCGATCTACCATGCCGATGGTCGCTTCATCAGCGGGGACGAACGATCCGATTTGCGCCATGAGCGTGATGATCGCTACCTGCCGGATATAGGTCGATTTCCCCGACATATTGGGACCCGTGATGATGTGAACCCGTGACATGCTGTCGAAGCGCGTATCGTTAGGGATGTAGCGTGCGCCATCTTCTAGGGTGCGTTCCACTACCGGATGCCGTCCATCTTTGACGATGAGCAAATCATCCTCGGTGAGAGTTGGGCGGGTGTAACCCTCACGCACGGCGACTTCTGCCAGCGACAGAAACACGTCTAAATGTGCCAGCGCCCGCGCTGTACTCAGCAGACGTTCTGACGATTCGCAAAATTCTTGACACAGTTCCTCAAAAAGGCGCTTTTCCACAGCGAAGATTTGTTCTTCGGCGTTGAGGACAAGTGTCTCGTATTCTTTCAGTTCCGGCGTGATGTAACGTTCGGCATTGACCAGCGTTTGCTTACGTACATAGTTATCGGGGACGCGGCTCGCTTGCCCGCGTGAGACCTCGATGTAATAGCCAAACACCTTGTTAAAACCTACTTTGAGCGTAGAGATACCCGTGCGTTCTTTTTCTTTCGGCTCTAGGTCAGCAATCCATTCGCGGGCGTCTCGCGTGGCTTCCAGAATATCGTCAAGTTCTTGCGAATAACCTGCGCGGATAATCCCAATTGCCTCTTTGATCACGGCGGGGGCATCTTCGGGGATCGCCCGTTCAACGTGATCCCGGATGTGGTCACATGGGTCAAGCCGTTCGCTGATGGCGGTTAACTGTGGCAGGGTGCTGATCAACTGCTTGATAGGCGCAACGGCTTCCAGACTTTGCCGGAGCGCCAGCAGATCACGCGGACCCGCCCGCCCGATCAACAGGCGGTTGGTGAGGCGTTCTAGGTCAGACACGAGACGCAAATGTTCGCGTAGTTCGGTTCGCGTTGCCTGATTCCCTGTCAGCGATGCTACTGCGTCTAAACGGGCATTCAGGCGCTTGAGGTCAAGTAGTGGCTGATTGATCCACGTTCTCAGCAGACGAGCGCCCATCGCCGTTATGGTGCGATCTAGGACGCTTAGTAAGCTGCCTTTGCTCTGGCGTGAGCGTACCGTTTCGGTGAGTTCAAGATTGCGCCGCGTGAATTGATCCAGCACCATGAATGAGGCGGTAGAGTAGGGGCGCACGGCGGCGATCTGCGCGAGGTTGCCGCGCTGTGTCTCTTGCAGATAATGCAGAGTCGCCCCCGCCGCACAAACGGCGTAGGGAAGATCGCGCAATCCGAACCCATCCAGCGTGCGAACGCCAAAATGAGTCGTTAACACGCTGGTTGCGTGTCCCATCTCGAATCGCCAATCAGGGATTGTCGTGAGCGAAACACCCTCTGGGAGGGTGACACCGCGTTCCACCCAACTGGCGGGCATAATCACTTCACGCGGGGCGAGTCGTGCCAGTTCTTCTAACACCAGCACGGCGGCGTTATCGCTTTCTAGCTGCGTCGTGGCGAATTCCCCCGTCGAAATATCCACGTAGGCAATGCCCGCCTTTGACCAGCGTCCTGCCTCGCCAACGGGATAAATCGCCATAAGGTAATTCGGCTTATTTTCTGACAGCAGTTCAGGTTCAATCACTGTGCCGGGGGTGACGACTCGCGTAACTTCCCGTTCGACGATCCCTTTCCCGTTCGGTTCGGTGATTTGTTCGCATACCGCGACGTGGTAACCCTTTTCGATCAGCCGTGCGATATAGGTGTCTACCGCATGATGCGGTACACCTGCCATCGGTATGCGCTGATCTTTCGAGACGGGGCGGCTTGTCAGCACAAGATCAAGTTCACGAGCGGCAACTTCCGCATCTTCATCAAACGTCTCGTAAAAGTCTCCCAATCGAAAAAAAAGGATCGCATGGGGGTATTCGCGCTTGATGTCTAAGTATTGCTGACGTAAAGGCGTAGTATGGGACATTGCTGTACTCGCGGTAACAGGGCAAAATTAGGGAATGTTGTCGAAGTTATTCTAACAGGCTGATGCTGCCTGTTTCAACTATGCAGGAAAAGTGATCACTATGAACGAATCCATTATTGGAATTGACCTCGGCGGAACGCGACTTCGAGTAGCGCGGGTTGACCGGGACATGAACATTATTAACCGCAAGGAAATTCTCACTCGTGCCGAACAGGGACCGGACAGCACTATTGAACGGATGATTGAACTGATCCGCGAAATGCTGCCGACTGAACCGAACAGCATTGTGTCGGGTATTGGCATTTCCGCGCCGGGACCCTCGAACCCCAATACGGGGGTGGTCGTCGCACCGCCGAACCTCCCCGGTTGGCACAATGTCCCCATCGTCCAAATTCTGCAAAAGGAATTTGGTTTTTCGACTTTTCTGGGCAATGACGCGAACGTAGCGGTACTGGCAGAGATCGCACGCGGTGCGGCACGCGGTTATCGTCATGTCGTTTTTATCACCATCAGCACCGGAATCGGTGGCGGCGTGGTCAGTGATGGACGCTTGCTGCTCGGCAAAGACGGTTTGGGCGCGGAAGTCGGTCATATTCAAATGCTGGTGGAAGGGGATCATGTTTCGTCGTTGGAACGAGAAGCGGCGGGTCCCGCGCTGGCACGACGAGCCGTTGCAGCATTGGAAGCAGGGCAAACCTCGCTCATGCGCGAGATGGTCAATGGTGATCTGGAGCGCCTGAGCGGGAGCGTTGTCGGGCAGGCGGCGGTACAGGGCGATCCGCTTGCTGTGGCGATTGTTGAGCGGGCAGGGCGGATTCTCGGTTTGGGGATTGTCAGCTTGCTCCATCTTTTCAACCCCGAAATTATTGTGTTGGGCGGCGGCGTGAGCAACGTAGGCGATCTCATGTTCAACCCTATGCGCGAAGCGATTCATAAGTACTCGCTGGACAGTTCCTATTGGGAAAATTTGCAAATTCGCCCCGCAGAATTAGGCGAAAACGTCAGCTTGGTTGGCGCGGCAGCACTGGTAGTGACGAAAGGCGGCATGGAAGATGTCGCGGCAGTCGCTCACAAACTGGGTAGAGAGTAAAAGACTTTAGGTGAAGGCGCTAAAGAGAATAACTTTCTTCGCGCCTTTGCACCCACTTACTCTCGATTAGAATTTGCGTTCTAGTATATAAGAACCGTATAGGAAGTTGCAAATTTTGCCGCAGTTTGATTGAACCCTGTGTTACAATGCCCACTATGTTAATGCTGCTCGATTACCGCGTCCGCCAGCGCGATTTCTTGCTTGAAATCTCGCGTGCTATCACCGCTCAACTCGATTTGAGTGAGGTATTGAAGCGCGTGTTGAACGCATCTGTGATTATGCTTGGTGGCACAGTGGGTTTGATCACCCTGCGCGATGTCAGCGGCGACTATCACATTCGGGCGACGGTTGGCATTGACGACGAACGTTACCCGGTATTGGATGAACAACTCAGCAAGATTTTCGCGCTCGAAACGCCTGAATACGATGCGCTTGACGCTCAATTACGCGAAATGGCGTCGTTGTTGGATAAACGCTTGCGCCAATCGTTTGCCCTGCCGCTCGTGTTTGCGGGTGAACCGTTGGGTTTGTTAGTGGTGTTTCGCTCCCATGTGACGACTGCAACGCCCGACGATGTGCAGGTTCTGCAAAGTTTTGCGGATCAGGCATCGATTGCGGTGCATAACGCGCAGTTGTACGAACGGATCGATCAAGAACGCAAGCGCCTTGCCGCGATTGTTCAGCACAGCGCCGACGGCGTGATGATCCTTGATGCGAAAGGGCGCATTTTGTCGTTCAACCGCGCCTTAGAGCGTATGACCGCGTGGCGTGCTGTTGATGCGATAGGCGTGGACTATGACGAGGTATTCCAGTGGAAACGTCTGGATAACACCGATCTCAAACAGGCGCTAGAGCAGGGGTATCCGTTTCAAGGTGGGGCAGATGCGCCCAATACGTTGTATGTCGAAGGCGATTTATTCCGGCGTGATGGGATGACCGTCAGTTTGGGCATCATCTATGCGCCGCTGCTGTCCGCCGATGGACACCTGACGAACATCATTGCCAACGTGCGCGACATCACCAATTTTCGCCAAGCCCAAGAAATGCAGAATGTCTTTATTTCTACTATCTCGCACGAACTCAAAACGCCCGTCGCGTTGATCAAAGGTCACGCGGCAACCTTACGCCGTGAGGATGTGACGTGGGGTACAGACGTTGTGCGCGAATATTCGGGCATCATCGAAGAAGAGTCGGATCGCCTAACGGTGCTGATTGAAAACTTGCTGACGACCAGCAAAATTCACGCACAGCGGCGGCTTGAACTCAACATGGATGTAGTACGTCTAGATCAGTTATGCCAAAGCGCCGTAGAACGCTTTAGCACACAGACACGGCGGCATACCCTCAAGCTGGATTTCCCGAAGCGTTTCCCCGCTATACAGGGCGATGAACAGCGGTTACGTCAGGTCATCGACAACCTGTTAAGCAATGCGATCAAGTATTTCCCCGAAGCCGGTGAAATTGTCGTCGGCGGACGCTATGATGATGGGCGTACCATCAGCGTATTTGTACGCGATCAAGGCGTAGGAATCACTGAAGCGGATCAAGATCGCGTGTTTGAACGGTTTTATCGCGTAGACGGCAAATTGAGCCGTCGCACGCAAGGAACGGGGTTAGGCTTATTTCTCGCAAGGTCGATTATCGAGGCACATGGCGGACAAATCACAGTGGATAGCCAGCCGGGAAAAGGATCGACCTTTACTTTCACTTTACCTCAGCAATAACCAATTTTGGAGAAGACCCGTTGGCTCGACAAATGAATATTCAATGCCCGAACTGTCGTAATCAGTTTACGGCGGTGGTTGAAGCGGTGATTGATGCGGGTATCGACCCGCAAGCGAAAGTTCGTCTCTTAAGTGGTCGCGTGAACAATGTGGTTTGCCCGAACTGCGGCACGCCTGTGACGATTGCGTCGCCTATTCTGTACCATGACTCCTCGAAAGAACTGCTGTTGGTGTATGTGCCGATGGAAGTGCCGCTGCCTAAGCAGCAGCAAGAGAAAGTCATTGGCGACCTGATGAAAGAACTCACAGCGAAACTCCCCAAAGAGTCAATGCGGGGTTATATGTTTAACCCGAAGCAGGCGCTCACCATGCAGGGGATGATTGACACCATTTTACAATCGTATGGTGTGACGCCCGAAATGATGTCAGAACAGCGTGAACGGGTACGTTTGATCGAAACGTTCATGTCTACGCCCGATGATTTGCTGCAATCAGTTGTTGAACAGAATGACGCGAAAGTCGATGCACAGTTCTTGCAGACGATGGCAGTCATGGTGCAGCGTATGGTGCAAGAGGGACGCCCCGATATTGCACAGCAGGTTATGGCGACTCAGCAGATGGTTGCGGAATTTTCGACATTTGGCAAGCAGTTAATCGAACGCAATCGCCAGCAAGAGCAGATTGTCCGCATAGTCGCAGACGAGCTACAGGCGATGGGGCAGGGCGCAACGCGGAAAGACTTCGCGGAACTGGCACTTCGCTATGGCGATGATGATGCACGTCTGCAAGCATTGGTCGGTTTGGCACGCCCCGCGTTTGATAAACAGTTTTTCCAAGAGTTGACCAGTCGTATTGGCAGCGCCCCGGCAGATCAACGTGACGCGCTGGAAGATGTGCGCCAGCGGCTCACAGACTTGGCGGCAATGGTCGATCAGCAGCAGCAAATGGTCGTTCAGGAAGCGGCACAACTTCTGCAAGAGATCATCATGAGTCAGGATATTGACGCCATGATCGCGGAGAACCTGCCTTATCTGGATGATGCGTTTATGGCAGTGCTGACCGCCAACATCCAAGAGGCACAGCGTATAGGCAACATCGAAATGTCGGCGCGGCTCAAGAGCGTGTATGACCGCGTGGTCGCTGTCTTACGCGACAATATGCAGCCGGAACTAAAGTTTATCAATGACTTGCTGTCTATGCCGGAAGATCAAGCGCGAAAGGTGCTGGCTGAAAATGTCACAACCTTTGGTCCGTCGCTGGTCGAAATGATGGACGCCGTTCAGGAAATATTATCGTCGCGCAATGAAGCCGAACTGCTAGAGAAACTGGCGACGCTGCGTCAAGACGCTTTACAGGCACTCCAATAGGGGGTTGTGGACGAGTAAACCGCTTGCTGTAATAGGTGTGTACCCTACGATTTTCCTACGGTCTGGAAAATTGGCTGAAATTGTTGTAATCTTCATAGCCGGATTGTCGTATAGACAGTCCGGTTTTTTATTCGGAAGTTTAGAGGATTGCCACACATGCCACGACGCATTCAATTCGCCGGCGCCCTGCTCATGTTGATGCTTGTTGCGCTGTTTTCAATGACGCCGATGACATCGACACAGGCGCAAACAGGTCCCACTGCCACCCCGACTGATCCCCTTTGGCGTGCTTTTTCGTCTTCCCGTGACGCGCTCGAAGAAAAGTTCAGTGTTGACATGACCATTGTCCAAAACTGGACATTCGAGGAAATGGAATTCCTCAATGGAATTGACGAATGTGTTGAACTTGAAGAAGGCACTTCATCACGGGCGCTGTACTACGGTTGGCGCTTTGTCATTACGGCGCTCAATGGTCGTCAGTATGAAGGGCGTTCTAGCTTCGACGCGACGATTATCACTGCTTGCGATACCGTGACAGCGGCGGCAGCACCAGCAGCAACAGCAGCACCCGGCGCAGGACTCCCCGCTCCTATTGCAGGTTCAGGGGCGAGTGGCAGTTTTGAACTCGGCGGACATGTTCTTGAATTTAGCACGAATACTATCAATCTGGCTCGACGTGCTGGAATGACATGGGTCAAAAAGCAAGTACGTTACTCGCTTGGTGCTGACCCTAGCGGCGTCGCTAGCTTGATTAACGCTGCACACCAGAACGGCTTCAAGATTCTGTTAGGTATCGTTGGAGATCGTACACAGCTTGCAGCGGGTTTTGACTCGTATATTGCAACCTTTGCCACTTACCTCGGTGGCGTCGCTGCGCTGGGCGCAGATGCGATTGAAGTATGGAACGAGCCAAACATTGATCGTGAATGGCCCGCAGGTCAGATCAGCGGGGCGAACTACACACGTATGTTGGCAGCAGCATTCAACGCCATCAAGTCACGCAATGGGAACACCATTGTGGTCAGTGGAGCGCCTGCGCCTACCGGTTTCTTCGGTGCGGCGGGTTGTGCGGCAGGTGGGTGTAACGACGACACGTTTATGCAGCAGATGTCGGCAGCGGGCGCGGGGAACTATATGGACTGCGTTGGCTTGCACTACAACGAAGGCATCATTGCACCCAGCCAAACGAGCGGTGATCCACGCGGCGGCTACCCCAGTTACTATTTTCAGTCGATGTTGGGGCGTGGGCTTGCACCTTTTGGCGGCAAACCTGCCTGTTGGACGGAACTCGGCTACCTGACTCCTCAGGGTTACAGCCAACCGCTTCCGGGCAATTTTGCATGGGGGCAAAATACGACAGTCGCACAGCAAGCCGCATGGTTGGCTGATGCGGCAGTACGCTCCGCGCAGAGTGGTCGCGTTCGCTTGATGATCGTGTGGAATGTGGATTTCACGCTCTACACCGCAGATGATCCGCAAGGCGGCTATGCGATGGCGCGTCCCGATGGCTCTTGCCCGTCGTGCGATACGCTCGGCACGGTTATGCGCCGCTGATTCTAACAGCATCACAAACTCTGTAGGGACGCTATGTTGTATGGCGTCCCTACGGCTGATCTTAATCACCTGCAAGCGGGAGCGCCTCCAATTCATACTGACGGAGGCGCTCCCTGTATTTCGCCATTATGGGATGTCCATGATCGTTGAAATGCCCTTTGACGTGTTCAGCGTCAATCAATGCCGCGCTGTTGGGTGTGCGAATTTCGCGGGCAAAACGGCGCGATTTACGTTCATACTCCCAACGTTCCAACGCATCCCCGATGCCGCCGCCTAACACAATCTCAGTGAATTGTTTTACGCCACCCCAAAACCTGCCCAATCGCGCATTTTGCTGCGGGTAAAAAGGGGTCTCAGCGTTCGGCATATGCTGACGTACCCACCCGTTCGCCTCACGCATTGCCCTATAGATGCGCGTGTCATAGAGTGGGATCATCTGTGCGACTTCATGCGCCATGAAAACATCATGTTTTGATTGCGCCAACGCAGAGGTTGCTAGCACGTAATTCGGGCAGATCACGACGCCGCGTAATTTGACCATGCGTACCAGTAATATCGAGAACGCCCGCGCCAGCCATACGCGGTTAGGCGTTGTAACCAGCATGTAGTCGAGATCATCATCCTGATCGGCCGGGTTTCGCATTGCCAGCGCACCTGTCAATGCCACCATTCGCACGAACGGCAGCCGGGATAGCCACACGCCGTAGACTTCTGCTAATGCCCACAGCCGACTAGAGATTTCTTCGCGGCGTAAGCGCACGGGAATCAACTCGAGACGACCCGCGCATACGACATAACCCTGTTCAATTTCAAGGACAGTTTTCAAATACCGTGAGGTTTCGAGGGTGTGTTGAATCTCTTGGTAAGCGATAGGCGTATCCGCGATCAAGAAATGGTGAATTTCAGGCGGGGTGAGCGCAAAATTAAAGACATCCCCGTATAACACCGTTCGCAATATCGCGGCTTCAGTCGGCGTCACAATGAGCCTCTCAGTCCCACTCCCACAACCACAAATTCGAGTAGCTGCATGAGGTTGTCATCCCCTCAAAGTTCACTACAGCGATGCCGATTTGACCCTCTTGCGGAGCGTTTTCAAGCGTTCCCACAAATTGACGGTCAATATAGTAATAGAGTGTATTGCTGTCAGCGATGATGAGCAAGTGGTGCCGCCCCTGCCCAATTTCGTCTCGCTCACCGAATAAGCCGGGCAGGAAATTATCTCCTTCGCGCTGTGAAATTCCGAAACCGCCTGTTTGATCGATGAACGCTAACGTGTAGTGGGTTTCATCGACAAAACGGAAGACGATTCCGCAGCCCGCTGCTCCTGTTGGAACTGATCCCTGTAAATCGACTGTTCCGCCAAGTGCAAAATTGGTGTACGTTGTGCCGCGTCCCAACATCACGCGATTGACTCCGGGACGGGCGTACTGTACGGAACTTTCAGGCAGCGTCAGTGCCATAGCGCCATCTGCCGCGATCAGGTCTTGGCGCTTAAGAGCCATCACGAGCGCCGCCCCTTCACCGTTCGGGATTTGGTCAGGGATGAGCCGCCCCGCGCCAACTTCGACAGGTGCTGTGATGATCAAGTTGTCGAACTGCGCGTTGGTTTCGCTCGTGAGCGACGAAATTGTTCCAACAGACAGCCCCACGCCGCCAGATTCCGTCAACCGATCATCGTTCGCGCTGCCCACATAGGACGTATCATAAAAGAAGTCAAAGCCGACGCCATTTGCCATCATGCCCAGTGTGAAAGTTGTTTCACCGGGAACAATACTAGGGTGGGGAGTCCAGTTGCGTAAGACTTCCGGCGTGCCATCTTGATAATGTGAGAAACGCCACAATCCCTGTACGTTGATTTCATACAAGTAGTAGGAGTCTTCCGTCTGTCGTGCCGCGATCCCGACTGTCCATCCCGACGAATTGCTCACATCAATGACATCGACCTGCACCATGAAATTAGACGGCGCAGAGGTATCGCTGTTGAAGGCGACTCCAGTAGCACGCGCCCCGCTTTCGGTCAACGAGAGGATATTATTGTTGGTTCGGTTGGCAAGTGCGCCATTTGTGCCGCGCCACCCATCGTCATTGAATTCATCGATCATCACCGCTTCACCGTAGCCGGGAAGGAGCGTCAGGGCGTAGTCTCCGGCGGCGGCGTCAAAACTGCTCACTGTGACCGTATACGTCTCTGTGCGCGGCAGCGTGACGGCTTCGAGCAGGGCGTCACGGCTGTCGGGGTAAGCGTAATCATCATTGCTGAACAACTCTCGCCCCGCTTGATCGCTCAAGGTGAGAATCGGGTCGAAGTCCGGCGACACCGCACGGGCGATCAACGAGACAACCGCGCCGCTCTGGGCGGTAAAGGTGAAGGTCTGTGTTCCCCCATCGGAAACACTGCCCGTCATTTCGACATAGGGCGTGAGAATCGCTTGCGCGTTGAGACGAGCAAACGGAATCAACACGCCAATTAAGATCAGGAGGATTTTGAGTTGAGCCATTCGGGATACTGCGCCTTAAGGCGGGCAAAAAAGATCATAAAATCGTCGCTTGTCATTTCGCCGCCGCGTGACCAGCGGTGATTTTCGGCATCCCGCAGACGGCGCTGCTCTCCCGCAAGGCGTAAATCCTCACGTTCACTGGAAACCTGTTTCGAGTTGACAAGTTTGGTAAAGTGTTCCGCCGATTCAAGTGTTTCAATTTGTTTCGGCGACATGAACGTATACACAGAAAGATAGGTATCTTCAAAATGTAGAGCGCACGCCAGCATCGAATAGCCTTTGGGTACACGCGCCCGCTTTTTGATCGTGAAACTCCACAACAGGGCGTCAGCGGGGTCTTCGGAAAGGATTTCGCCTTCCAACGTTTGTTTGCGTTTCATACGCACCCCCGCCGCATCGACTTCTATCACGCGCCCACTTGTCCAACGCCCTTTTAAGTAACGTTCCAACAGTGCGGTGATGCCATACGCCCCTGCAAAACCAAGAATAATCGCCAGAAGGCTAAACCCCTGATTTTCGATGAAGGCGCTGAGGATGATAAACAGAATCAGCCACGACGCAATAAACGACATAATGACTGTTAAGCGCAGACCACCATGTTCTTTATCGAGTGAAATAGAGAGCTTGTCGGATACGATCACTCTGACTCCGGTTTTTGTGCGTAGAAAAAAACCCGTCCCATTCGCATAACAGCAGGATCGAACGGCTGTAGACGATCATTCAGGAGTGCCATTATGCCGAACCCTGCGCGTCCTAGCAAGGCGCTCACAACCTGAATGGGGAAGCCGCGTAAGGTGCGTACTGCACTCCAGCGACGCCACAGATCACCGGAACGCTCAAACACGGTGTACTGAGAGATACACGCTTGTCGCTCATAATCAAATTCTTCGCTGTTGATCACCGTGAGGTCATCTGAATTGTGGGCAAATGATAGAAAATCAGCCCGTTCCGCCAAACCTTCAATCGTATGCAGGTCGAAGATGAATAGTTTGCCGGGAGTCAGCGTTTTAAACACGGCGCTAAATACAGTTTCAAGGTCGCGCAAACTGTTGAGTTCGTTGAGCGTATCGAGCGAGATCACCATATCAATATCGTGGAGATCGGTCAGAGCGCGAATATCCCCTTGCAGCCAGCGCAAACCGAGTCCCTCGGTATTGATTGACTTTTGCGCGATGTTCAACATCGCAGGGGAGACATCAATGGCAATGGTGTTGTACCCGCGATTTGCCAGCCAGCGCACGCTGCCGCCTGTGCCGCAGCCGAGATCAACGATGCGGCGTCCTACCCAGTCATTGGACTGTGCATACACCACAAGCTGAGGAGTCAGCGTTTCTGCAAAATTTGACATGCCGATTCGATCATAGATCGGCGCGAGTGCCGCGTAATCATCATTCATATTGGGTTATCCGACACGCACGAATAAAGGCGCATAAGTGTAAATGAGATCAAGCTCTGCGCTGTAAATGACCACACTGCGTACCAGCGAGAGATCAACGTTGTTGGGAAGCGTGTAATTCTGATTACCCGCACTGCCGCGTAATGGTTCGACTTCGACGGCGGTTTCGTTTGCGCGCATCTCTTCCGGGGTTTGCGGCTCAGAAGCAGGGGAGAGGAATACACGCACATCAGGCGCGTTCGTCATGGCGAAATCTTCAAAGCGCATGAGCAGCGTGTTATCGGCTTGCTGGAAAATCGTCGCCGTGCCTCGTGCTGTCCGAATGGGATCAAGTGTGAGGAATGTCCCCGTTGCGGCGGTGATCGGCGCGTTCATCTCTGGCATCTCGTCATCGTCTTCCGGCGCGAGTCGCCGGGGTTGTAATGCCGCATTGACCATGCCTAATGCGCGTACAGGGTCAGTTTCGCGCAGCGTGATATAAGCCCGCTGTTGCTCTGGCGCAAGACTGAGAAAATCGTCTTGCAAGTCGAGCGCCAAGCCGGGAAACGCGATCTCTTGTACAGAGGCTTCTTGCTGGACAATCGGCTGCCATAAGGGGAAAGTGTAGGTGGCGACCACAAGGATCGCCCCAACAACCATCAAAAGGAGACGCAAGCGCATCTTTTACGGACGCTTGAGGGGCATAACGTAGCCCTGACCCGGCACCGTGACAACATACGACGGATGACGCGGGTTTTCTTCTAACTTCTGCCGTAACCGCGAGATGTTGACTCGCAAGACAGAATAATTGCCCTCGTGACTTTCACCCCATACGGCGTGCAGCAAATCATCATGGCTGACGACTTCGCCCGCGCTTCGCATCATGGTGACGAGGATTCCATACTCAACGGGCGTAAGGTGGAGTTTTTTGTTCCGAATACTTGCCTGTCGTCGTGCCATATCCAGTTCTAAATGGCGAACGGTCAGCTTAGGTTCGGGGATCGGCGTCCAATCGACGCGACGCAGAAGCGCCATCACCCGCGCTAACAATTCTTCTTGCGAGAACGGTTTGCCCATATAATCGTCTGCGCCTTGTTCCAGCGCGACGACTTTATCCCGTTCCTGAGTCTTGCCGCTGATCACGATGAGGGGGAGGAATGAGCTGGCGCGAACCTGTTTCAGGACATCAAGCCCCGACATATCCGGCAAGCCAAGATCAAGCAGCACGAGGTCAGGCGGCTGTGTGTTTATTTCACTCAGCGCAATCTCGCCGCTATCTACGGTGGCGGTGCTGTATCCGGCAGTTTCGAGAAAGGTACTTACCATCTCTGCCGTGTCAGCATCGTCCTCCACAATCAATATGTGTCTATTTTGGTCGGTTACTGTCAGCATAACATTTCTCGCAATACAGATTACGAGTTTGGAATATGAAACGAATCTGATGTAATTAAAGCACGGAATGGTTCAAAAGTGCAAACATTGCTCACAGCGTCTAAAATAAAATACCCACTAACAAGGTCAATGGGTATTAATGTGGGC
>JBBQRJ010000052.1:0-16432 GCA_038214955.1 Aggregatilineales bacterium
CAACGGAGTTGAAACTCGCTGCTCTGGCGCGTGTATTTTAGATTGGAAACATCCTCAAGGTTGGCATATTCGACGGTTTTGCCAACATAGGCTTGATTCTGGAACAAGACGAGTGGTGTCAGGTATAGAACAGCATTGTTCTGTGGACGGATCATCAATTGATTGCTGCTGGTGGGAACGAACGTGCCACATGCGGCAGTCGCCCCTTGCGGAACGACTTCGCCCTTTTGGAACGGCAGTTTGTCCGTAGACTGTAAAACGACCACTTCGCCTTTTATGGGGGCTGCCCACGATAGAAAGAGTTCGCGTCCGCGCTCGTTTTGCTGAACTTCGGTGCTGACTTCGAGGATCGGCTGTGGCGGTTCTTCGGGTCTGACTTCAGTGGTTATCCCATAACTTGTTACTTCACGTCCATCATGATGCTGGAACACCGTCACGAGGGTGTAGTAGTAAGTTTGACCGTTGGTCAAGCCGTGATCAATGATTTGAGTGCGATCCAACGGCTTGAGGAGATCGCCTGTCAGCGTATTTGGGCGTGGACGGGCTGTTGATCGATACACGCGAACTTCGGATACATTTTCTGGGGCGTCCCACTGCAAATGTACCTGCTCACTGCTCACTTTGACGCGAATATTACTGACGGGAGCAATCACCATGACGGGCTGCGCGAGTGCCGCGCTGGTCGCCGCCAAGACTCCTTCCCGATCTGCATAGACCGCATAAAAAACCGGAATGCCGATCACGGGTTTCACATCGTCGTAAGCGGTGTTATTTGTCCTAGCGACGATGATGCCATCTGCGGCAGAGATGGGGCGTGCGTTTGCCTTACGCACAATCGTATAGGCGACATTCTTGGATGCACTTGCTTTCCAAGTCAGTGACACGACTTTCTCTGCTGTCGCCGCGCTGAGATCAGAGGCGGGCAGGGGCGGAGACTTAGACAGCGCATCCCGTGCATCGGCTGAATCCCGACATTCGCGTAAAACCGCCTGATACAGATCAACGCTGTCGCCACCGCGCTGTTCCAGTTCACGGGCTTTTTTCAACTCTGTTTCAACCCACCGGATTACTTCAGTGGTCTTTTTGCGATCCTCTTCATACGCAGGAGATTTACCACTCGCATCGATTTCATTGAGCAGACGCCGCGCTTCGTAGTAACGGTGATCGTCCAGCGCGGCACGCAGTTCCTTGATGCGCTGACGCTGTACACCAACTACTTTTTCCAGTGCCTCACGTTGGCGCGTGATTTCAAGGGTGAGCGGGTCTTTCAATGCACGCGGGGGGATAGTTGACCATGCTTCCGCCGCAAAATTCAGGGAGTCAAGGGCGCTGTCCTGTTGTCCCTGATCGATCAAGCGTTTGCTGTCTGCCAGCGCGTCACGCACGAGTACAGCGTTTCCCACTGGAAAACTACATTGACTGCATACACTATCCTCAACGCGCACTTTCTTAGCGCACGACGGACAGTCGATTTTGAGCGGCGCAGAGCATTTCCGGCAAAATGGTTGATCGTCATTGACCGTACCACACTTAACACAGGTCAGTTTGGTTTCCGCGTTATAGCCTACCGCTTGAACCGATACTCCCATTTTCGCGCCGCGTTCAATGATGTATTCGGCGGCGCGTTGCGGTTGAATCTTGAGTTGAGCGCCGTACTCTACCAATTTTTCAAACTGCTGCTGGTAGATCACTTTTGTCACGACGGTAAGTTTCTTGATCTCGTCGTCTAGCGCGTTGAAGTTCTGGTTAGCCAGCGCCAGATCGTAGCGGGGTTTCAGGTCTTTTGTCGGATCAAAGATGTTTTTTGCCATACCAGCGAGTTCATTGCTTGCCGATAACTTGGCATCTTTGACCGCATTCTGGCGATTTTTATCCAGAATATCCAGCGCCGCTTTGATCAATTCTTCCGGGCGCGTGCTGCGTCCATAAGTGCGCGGCGGTGTAAACGGACTGCCTAAGAAATCGTACAGGTTTTTTTTGCCGAACAACTCTAAGTTGCGGGAGATGTTTTGCATCATCATCGAATCAAGCGGTTCGATGCCCTTGTCTTCCCCCCGCTTGTCAGGCTGTGCCTTCTTCTTGATTTCTGCGCGAACGGTGACTTCATCCAGCCGATCTTTGAAGTCAATCACTATTTTGTCGGCTTCCTCGTCTGAGATAAAACCCTTTGCGGCGAAAATATCGAGCCGCCGCACAAGTTCTGTCAGGGCGTCCCGTTCAATTTCCGCTTTCCGTACCACCGCTTCAGCAGCTTCGATAGTGCGGCTGGCTTCGGTAAGCATCACCGCTTTAATGTCGCGCACCGAGTCCAAGTTCTGCTTGAACTGTGCCTTCTTTAGGACGTTATTCTGCCCCTTCGTCCACTCGCTCATCTTGACCAAGAGCTGGGACTCGAAGTCAGCATCCGACCAAGGTTTGTGCGGGTCGATGCCAAGCAGAATGAAATAATTCTCGCGCTTTTTTTCTTCTGACATGTAAATGGAGACTTATTGATCTAAATGAAACACTACGGAATATTATAGCGCAATTTGGGGTTAGCGACATCTAAATTATTGAATGATCGAACTGAATCCTGATCGTTATAATGCTGTGGAGAGGCGCTGAAAAACTCGTTCGATCAAGCGGGCGATCACTAGAGAATTGATGAGCGCGATCAAGACGAGCGGTGCAGCTAGAAACAGGTAATGCTGCTGAAACAGATCGATCATCCACACAACCGAGTCAATATTAATCGTGCCGACAAGCAAGATTAGCAGCAAGACAATGCCCTGAAACAATGCCCAGAATGCGAACGCGCCCACGAGGATACGGAGGGCAGATGGAACATGTAATCGGTAAGCGACACCAACCACACAGCCATACAACGCATAAAACAGCGCCCAGATTGCCGTGACGATTCCAAACGTGATCAAGCTACCGCCAACGCTCCCGATCACAACCATCACAATCACGCGAAAGGGCAGCCGTGCAGCAGCACAGGCAAACACGAGCGGCACTAACCACGTTAGCACCACAAATGATCCCACTATGCTAAATTGAATGGCAAGGAGTGCCAGCGCCAAGGCGCTTAAAGTCGCGCCTTGCAGCAGTGGATAAACGCAGTTGGTCACAGTAACCTCATAACGACGATGATGAGCGGCGGCAGGAAGGTCAGCAGCGCAAAGGCGAATCGCGTGCCAGTGACTCGTTCGGTGGGGTTGATGGTGAATGGGGTATCAAAAGAAAATCCGCGTTCTGTGACACTGTGCGAAACAGAATCTGCTCTTTCCAATCCACGAACCAGCACATTCGTTAGTACATTGAGCCATGTCCCGATCATCCACAGGCGCGGCAAATGACCGAGTCGCAGTCGTTCGGCGTCTAAGGCTAAACGCAGATCGCGCTCTATCAGAGGGTATGTGGTCAAGTTGGATGCGATAAAGAACAAAAACTCACCCCCGATCTGCGTTCCTTTTGACCCTTGTCCCAGCGCGAATAACTGCGAATAGTGGATACTTTCGCTGTACCATCGAAGCAGTTGATTGATGAAACTCACACGCGCCAGCGCGAACAAAAAGGAGGTAAACAACCGCAGCGCAGGGATGTCAACCAAGCGAAAGAGTGCCGCAGACAATATCAATGCAATCGCCGCCCGTCCAATGCCGCTCGTCCCCATCAATCGCGCAGTAGTGCCAATCATAAGACTGAATACCGCCAGCACAAGCACATCATCGATGTTGAGAACCGCGATAATATAGGCGATCAACAGCATCGTTTTCCAGCCCAACGGCAGATCATGCAGGAGTCCCCCGTTAGGACGGTAGATGCCGCGCAAGGTGCGAGTTCTCACCGCCTATCCCCTTCCAGCAATTGGATCAATGTGGGCATGTCCGGTGATTCATAAGCATGGGCAGGAACAGCGTATCCCGCGCTTTCCTGTTCGCGCAGCCAGCGATACAAGGACGCATCAGCCGGATCAAGACAGCGATTCAGCACGTCCAGTGGGCAGGATTGCCATTCGCCTTGATAGACCAATTCGCCATCGTCCATCACCCATAAGTGTTCCGCCAATCCGAATAAATCATCGGGATGATGTGAGATGCTAATCAACCCACCTTGATGTGTCTCCTTGAGCGAAAGCAGCGACTCGCGCACAAGGCGGCGGCTGTCGGCGTCCAATTCTGCCATTGGTTCATCAAGGATGAGCAAATCAGGCTGCGCGGCGAGGGCGCACGCCAGCGCGAGCAAACGCTGCTGCCCGCCTGACAAGCGGCGTGGCGGAACTCGTTCAAGGTCACGCGGCAAATTAACCGCATCTAGGTATTTCCACCCTTCACGAATATCTGAAACGCCGCGCAAATAACCAGCAACTTCCCACAAAACAGCATCTTGTGTGAAATGATGTTCGGGGCGCTGCAAAACATGCATAATTCGCCCTCGCCCCCGCATAATTTTGCCCGCCGTAGGTTTATCTAAGCCGGACAGCAGCCGCGCTAACGTGGTCTTGCCCGATCCGTTTCTTCCAAGCATTCCGATTTTAGCGTCCGAGGCAAATGTCAGCGTGGTGGGTTGCAAGATTGGACGGGAGTCTTTGAAAGCCACCGCGACCTGTTCCAGTTTGATTTCATATCGTCTCATGATGTGCCACCAAGTCGCCACGCGGACAATCGCGGATCGTTACTTTCGAGAGCAAGGCGCATGAGTAGAGGAAAATCGACGTGCCATTCAGGATGTGCCGGGAACTGATGGTAAAGTTCGGGGATTGTCGCCTCTGCAACGAATAAACCGTCAACTAGCACAATCGCTCGATCTGCGCTGCGTAGTTCTTCCAATCGATGTGTGATCAGAATAATCGTTGTACCCGTTTGATTTCGATGCTGATGCATCCAATTCAACATGCGAACCCGTGTGATGCTGTCCAACATGTGCGTGAACTCGTCTAATATCAGATAGCGCGGCTGTCGTACAACTTGAGCCGCCAACGTCACGCGGCACAATTCACCTGTCGATAATGAAAATGGGTGTAAGTTTGCAAGCGATTGAAGTTCAAACTCGTTCAATACTTTGTCTGTTCGCTCGTTGATTTCTGCGAGAGGTAAGCCCTCGGCACGCAGCCCAAAGCATATTTCTTCTCTAACGGTGGGCGCGGTGATCTGCGCTTCCGGGTCGGCACGCACTAAAGCGACCCGCTTATGAATCTCATGCAGTTCAGGGGGAACATGCGTGCGCCAATCATCGAGGCGAACCTCACCCTGATCAGGGAGTAACGCGCCGACCAACAATTGGGCTAATGTCGATTTCCCGGCAGCGTTTCCGCCGACGATTCCGATGAATTCTCCCGGCTGAAATTGGATATTAATCGCTTTGAGCCGACGACCATAACCAGCACGGAGCAAGGCTAGCGGCATAGGGTAATCCCTTGTCGTTTTCTCGTTGTTAGAGTATTATGTCGTGAAAAGCAATACATATGTGCAATTATGCTCTTTATGTCCACCCTTTTGTGAGGTCACATGAGCGATAATCCACTATCTCCCGACCTATCCGGCAGTGATCAACCTGCCCCCAATACCTTACCAGAGATGGACGTAAGTCCCCAAAACACCTTCACAAACGAACAAAACGCTGCACTGGGGCAAGCCGTCGATCAAATGACTGCCGTGATTCAGCAGTTGCAAGCCGACTTTCAAGCCAAAATACAGTACGATCAAAGTAAGGATCGGGTCATTGATGCGCTGCACCGCGAATTGCAGGATTACCGGGAAGATTTGGCGTTCAAAATCCTCAGCCCGTTGATCAATGACGTTGTACAGCTTTACAATGATGTTGATGCGGTGACAGCCCGCGAAGTGGGTGACGCGAGTGGAGATCGGGTGCGCCTGCAAACGCGCGATTTTCTCTCAGATATTGAAAGCATTTTGCAGCGTTACGGTTTCGACCTCTATCAATCGGATGAGACGATCTTTGATCGCAAACTGCATCGGGCTGCGGGTGTTGAAGCCACGTTTGACCGCACGCTTGATCTCACTATTATGCAGCGCCTACGGCGTGGAGTCCGCTACGGAGAACGCATCATTCGCCCTGAAAGCGTAGTCGTCTATCAATACAAAGTACCTGCCGACACGCCCCCAACTGAATAAAGTCATTATATAAATCGCGGTGGAAAAAATGACCCAGTCTAAAACACCTGTCTTTGGGATCGATCTTGGCACGACTTATTCGTGCATCGCCTATGTTGATGAGTACGGTCGTCCGGTTGTCGTTGCCAACGCTGAGGGGCAGCACGTGACGCCCTCAGTCATTCAGTTTTCCGGCACAGAGCGCATCGTTGGAAAAGCCGCCAAAGAAAGCAGCGTGCTTTACCCTGACCAAACGGTTGAAATGGTCAAGCGTTTCATGGGTAAAAGCGAAAGTTTCCTGTTTATGTATGAAGGAACACGCTACACGCCGGAAGAAATTTCCTCGTATATCTTGCGAAAAGTGGTACAGGATGCCGAACAGCAAACGGGCATGAAGATCAGCGATGTGGTGATCACTTGTCCCGCTTATTTTGGCATTCCTGAGCGTGAAGCGACTGCCAACGCCGGAAAGATCGCCGGACTAAACGTGTTGAGCATCATCAACGAACCGACGGCGGCGGCGATCACCTATGGCACGAACGAGCAGTCTGATCAAACGGTGATTGTGTACGATTTGGGGGGTGGCACGTTTGACATCACCGTGATCCGCATCGAAGGCGGCTCGATTACGGTGGTGGCGACAGGTGGCGATCATGAATTGGGTGGACGCGATTGGGATGAACGAGTCGTGCAGTATTTCGCGGAAGAATGGCGTAACCAGACAAGTTCATCTGAAGACCCTATGTCGTCTAGGGAAACAGAGCAAGAACTATTCAGTCGGGCGGAACAAGCGAAGATCACACTGACAGGGCGCGAAAAGACGGACATTCCAATCATTCACGAAGGGCAGCGCGCCCGCGTGACGCTCACCCGTGAAAAGTTTGACGAACTGACGAACGATCTGCTTGGACGCACGGTTGATATGACGAATCAACTGCTGGCAGAGTCGGAAAAACGCGGGGTCACTAAAATCGATCAATTGCTGCTGGTCGGAGGATCAACCTTGATGCCGCAAGTCAGCCGCCGCCTCATTCAGGAGTACGGCAGTTCACGTGGGTTAGAACCGCGTGTTTTTGAACCCTCGGAAGCGGTTGCTAAAGGCGCAGCGATTTTCGGCTATCGCCTGTCCATCAATCAAGAGATTATCACTCGCATGGCAGAGCAAATGGGCGTCGCGCCAGAACAAATCAACATGGAAACCGTATCGCCTTCGCAACGCGAAGCGGCTGAACGTGCGGTTGCCTCCGATTTTGGTTTGACGCTCAAGACCGTACAAGATGCTGGCAAAATGCCCACCAATGTGACCAGCCGCAGCTTCGGCGTGATCGCGTGGGATCGTAACTTGCGCCGCGATGTCGTGAGTAACTTGATCCGCATCAACGACGCGCTGCCCGCGAAGATCACGCAGACGTTTGGCACAGCAGAAGCGAATCAGCCAACGGCACAAATCCAGATCGTGGATAATCTGTCGAGCAGCGATACATGGGAACCGGCTGACAGCCGCATCTTGGGCGAAACCGAAATGGATCTTCCGCGTGGATTGCCCGAAGGCTCCCCTATTGAGATCACCTTTGAACTCAACGATCAGGGGCGCTTGCACATGAATGCCCGCGAACTGACGGGCGGACGTGTAGTACAGACTGAATTGCAAACGGAAGCGATCATGTCGGCAGATGATGTTACGGCTGCCGCGTCGCGCTCGAAATCACTTACGGTTAGTTAAAGGGGAATTATGGGCGCATTTGTTGGGATTGACCTCGGCACGACTTACTCGGTTGTTGCGTACATTTCTCAGCAAGGCACATCTGAAGTGCTGGCGGACGAGGAGTCACGCAGTCTCACGCCCTCTGTCGTTGACCTCTCTGTCGTGCCTCCGCTCGTCGGCTGGGAAGCGAAAGAAAAACAGGCGCTTGGCGATCCCGGTGTGTATTCGTTCTTCAAGCGGCAAATGGGCAATCCGAATGCTGTTTTCTTGCAAGATGGGCGCAAATACACGCCTATCGATCTGTCGGCACTGGTGCTAGGTCATTTGAAGCGTGTCGCAGAAGCGCGACTTGGTCAAGAAGTTACAGACGCCGTGATCACCGTGCCAGCTTATTTCAAAGACCCGCAGCGACGCGCCACCATTCAAGCGGGTGAGCAAGCAGGCTTGAACGTGCTGCGGATTATCAGTGAACCGACAGCGGCGGCGCTTGCTTTTGGGGTACGTCCAACCCATGTGAGCGCAAAATATCTGGTGT
Organism: Aggregatilineales bacterium; assembly: GCA_038214955.1. Classification (GTDB taxonomy): domain Bacteria; phylum Chloroflexota; class Anaerolineae; order Aggregatilineales; family Phototrophicaceae; genus Flexifilum. The sequence goes on from JBBQRJ010000052.1 coordinate 8,336, forward strand.
ACGATTTGGGCGGCGGCACATTTGATGTCACGCTGGTCGAAATTGCACCGGACGAACTTCGCGTTATCGGCACAGAAGGCGATCATGAACTGGGCGGTAAAGACTGGGATGATCGCCTTCTTAGCTACCTCGCCGGACAGTTTGAAATCGAATTTGGCACATCGCTGGTTGGCGATGAGATCAACGATTTGATGGTGCTTTCGGAAGACACGAAAAAGAGTTTGAGCGGAAAATCGTCAGTCAGCGTGACCGTATACGGTGGTGGACGGCACGGGAAATATGACCTCACCCGCGACCAATTCGAGGAAATGACGAGCGATTTGCTACATCGTACAACCGTGCTGTGCGAGCAGGCACTCTCTGAACAGCATATGAACTGGAGCGACTTGGAAGGCGTGATCCTTGTGGGCGGCAGCACGCGAATGCCCGCCGTCAAACGCTTCGTGGAACAGATGTCGGGCAAGCCCGCGCTGGCTGGCGTACATCCCGATGAAGCCGTCGCCAAGGGTGCAGCCATTCAAGCGGCAATGGATTACGAAAAGCGCAGTGGTACACGGCTGGCGCTTGCCGGACGCAAAACTACCTCTACAGACGTCATAAGCAGCAGCATGGGGATGATCGCCCGAAACGAGGACGGCAGCAAGTACATCAACAGCATTATTATTCCGAAGAATAAAACGATCCCATGTGCAGAGACGCGCCCTTATACACTTAAGGTGCGTCGTAGTGGAGATAATAAACTCGAAGTCTACATGACTCAGGGTGAAACAAGTAATCCCATGATTTGCGTTTACTTGGGCAAATACGTCTTTAGCAACATTCCGCCCGTAAGCGGCAAAACTGCGGTCATCGACATTACCTATTCGTATAACGTCAACGGTACGGTTGATGTGGCGGCAGCAGAACGCACGACTCGCGCTCCCCTCACGCTGACGATTGAACCTCTACCGCCGGATGTGCCTGATCGGTTCGCATTGTCGCCCGAACTTGAAAAGGTACGTGAACACTTGTCGCTGTACATGGCATTCGACTTATCAGGCAGTATGTCTGGCGATCCGCTTTCCAAAGCGAAATCGGCGGCGGGCGGGTTTCTGGAAGAATCCGATCTGTCGAATACATCCATTGGCATTATCGAGTTCTCCGATTCAACGCTTACAACGGTCCGAGCAGTGCAGGACGCTCGGCAAATTCGTAAGGGAATCCTTGACATGACCATCGGACGGACGGGCGGTGGTAATGCCACTGATCCATTCACCGAGATATACAATCACCTGCACAATAAAGATGGCTTGCGCTACGGGCTGGTTCTTACAGATGGCATGTGGAGCTATCAAGATGAAGCTGAACGCCGTGCGAAACGCTGTCACGAAGCGGGCATCGAAATTATTGCTATTGGATTCGGCGGTGCGGATCGGGACTTCTTGCGGCGTATTTCATCGCGTGACGATCTGAGCTTCTTCACCGATCTACGCAATCTCAGCGAGACTTTCAGCACGATTGCACAGGAATTGACCGAAAGCGGCGGCACAGTCGAAGCAGACAGTATGAAAAAGCGCCGCAACAAACTCAAACTATTTTGAAGGTGTGAATTGGGGAAAAGCGCGGACAACTGATTTAATTGTCCGCGTCTCGATCTACGAACTCCACGTCCCGTCGTCACTCAAATTGAATCGAGTGCCGGATGGGGAATAAATAGTGTGCGTCCTGCTGGTCGGATCATACTGGTAGCGAATGGTAAAACCCTGTTCGCTCTGTGTTGCCCAGCCCAACCCGCCGCGCACGGGATCGTTATCACGCCAGATTCGCCCAAATCCTCGTCGTGGTTGTTGCAGCCCTGTTGGGGGGCGCAGCGATGGATCGGTTTCAGTATCACCTTCATTGAAAAGATCGCGGTAGACTTCCCAAGTTCCGCGTCCGCGTCCGGTGATGTACAACACCCACATATCGTCAATCGGTTCTAGCCAGAACATATGCCCGCGCTGAAATGGTTGATACGCACCGTAGTGTGTATCATTCGTATCGTTGGAATCAATATCCAGCCCCGACAGGTCGAGTTCCATGCGTCCCCCAGAGACGGGTTCGGCATAATAGGAACTGCTCACGCTTTCTGCTGTCCAACCCTCCAGTTCGTTGAAGCGCACACGCCACCACGTTACCCCATCCGCACATTCGGGACCCTCAAGCACGAAAAACAATCGCCCTGAAGGGATCGTGCCGATTTGCTCACCGGATGTTGAGGGTTGGGCGCGTAGACGATTCCCCTGTCCGGTTGGGCGAACTCGCCCATACGCTCCAATGATCAATTGCGGCGCAGGTAAACCGGGACATGCGGGGATCGTGGGTTCGTCAGGCGTCGGACTCGGCGTATGGGTTGGCATAGGCGTCCAAGTCGGTGGCAGCGTTGATTTCTCTGTTGGAACAACAACTGGTGTGGGGTTAGCGTCTTCGATGGGCGTGAGCGTCGGCACTACGGACGGTGTGAGCGTCAGCATGAGAGCTGCTGTCGGCGTGAAGGTGCTGACGGGAAAGACAGAGAGTGGTGACGCTTCCAGCCTGCCCAGCAGCAGCACACCGATGAGTGTGAATGCCAGTATGTGATTTAATAAGCGTGATCTTGTCATGCCTATTCCACCACATTCACCTGTACCAACCGTTCCGATGTTTCGGCATTTTCGTTGTCCCGCGCAATGATGCGCGTGCTAAACGTGCCGCCCGCGCCGCTTTGCCTCAGCGATATATGAACTGGAATGACCACGCCTTCATAGGGGCCTAAAACGATGCCTTCGACGACGAGTTCTGCGCTCGGTGTCCCTGCGTTTTCTGCAAATAGCAGATCACCTGTGCGGCTAAACACTTGTACACTGATCGTTCGGGTTATCGCTGCGAGACGTGTATTTTCAATCCATACCCACAATTCCCCTTGTTCGTTCTGACTCATGTGAATAGGATTTTCAGGGTTACCATACAGCAGCGTGGTATCTAGATACATTTCTTGTTCGGTCAGATCGATGGGAGCGGACTGAGGCGGATCAAAGACTGCCGCGCCATACGCGATAGCCAACAATAGAGGTAATGATTCTTCGCCTGCTGGGGTAACACGCACTAGAACAGAATAACGCCCCATTCTCGTGCCATCCCGCCCACTGACAAAGACACGCACGATGCGGTTTTCACCCGTTGCAAGCACGAAAGTTCTCGGTTCAAGTTCGAGAACGGGATCTTCATCGGGGTTCAGCACGAGCTGGCTGAATGTCATCACATTCACCTCGTAGGTTTGCGGCGTACTGCCCGCATTTTCGAGGTAGATGTCAATTTCAGACCGATCTGCCAGCGATTGCAGCGTTGTTGAGCCGCGCTGAATGATACGTAATCCATCGATATTCGGGATTGCAGGTTGTGTCTGTATTAATTCGATCAAATCACTGCCAAAGTCCAAGTTGAACGACGCATTAGCGCTCAAGGTGGGCGACGCAGCACCGTTCAACAGCACATCCGACATCAATCGAACTCGTCCAAATGTACCCGGCAGTGCTTGCACAACCAGATCATAAGTGCGGCTCTCGCCCACATCAACGGCGGCGCTTAAATGCGCCTCTGGAGAGGGGAGGGAATTATCGAGTTCAAAACCGCTTCCTTCGGTAAATATCACCCCTTGACCCGCCGTCATCATCAGTTCGATTTCCTGTACGTCGCGGGATGTCCCTGTATGGGAAAGCGTGATTCGTAACGGAATGGGAACAAATGAATCGCCGGATTGTGCAAGTGCCGTTTGTGGCTCAACGCGAAACTCGATCTCGATGTTTTCTTGTGCATGCCCTGTGGCGGCGCACACGAAGATCATCAGAATCAAGGTAGACAGTAACGAATAACGTCTCGACATAGTGCTGCGCTCCTCAGAGGGTCTGCCCGACTATTCGATCCAGCGAATGTCGAACCATTGATAGCTATCGTCAGTGAGTGCGGTCACGGCACCCGTTCTGAAATCGTACAGGGTGAGGACACGAGCATCCACAATGCTGATTCCGCCATCTCCGTTATAGTCGGACTGTGATGTCAGATACAACATGGCGCTGTCGCCATAGGCGAAAACGGGCTGGCGGCTAATGGCATGCTGCGGGATGATGGTGTTGACCTGTCCCGTTTGCACATCCAGAATCTCGATTTCGCTGGCGTCATTCCATCCACACCGACGCCCGTCCGAACTGGGGGTATATTCCCAGAATTGGGTGAGCAAAAGCTGCCGACCATCCGCAGAAACGCTGATCGAGGCAATCGACTCGTTGGTCGGGCTGATAATCGTTTGGCGCAGCGTATCCAAATCAACACGCACGACGAGCGCATTGTCGCAGCCAACGACCACTCCATCCCCTGTCGTATCAATGCGGCGGCTCAGAAAGTAAAGTGAAGCACTGTTTGGTGACCAGTGCGCTTGCCAATTTGCCTGTGTAATATCTGCGTTCGTCAATCGCTGAAAATTCGACCCGTCGATGCCGAGGATGCAAATGTTCGGGTTGCTCTCGCCGTCACAGGTATACGCGATAAAGCGACCATCGGGCGACCATGTGGGATGCGCTCCAATTGTCAAGAAGCGCATACTGCCTGTTTCTACATTCAGGATATACAGATCACCGTCTGTGTTGCGGCTGAAATCTGAAAACACAATCGACTGCCTGTCCGGTGACATATCAGGATCGGAAGCATCAAGATCGGACGGTGTTATTTGCCGGACATTCGATCCATCCACGTTCATCAAATAGATCGCGCCACGATCCTGATTGTTGAGCGTGCCGTCACTGTTGTTGTCATTCCGATACGCCGCAATCAAAATCATTGCATTCGAAGGGGCAGGCGTATGGGTTGGTATTGGAATGAGCGTGCGAGTCGCCGTTGGAATAATTGGCGTGTTCGTTGCAGTGGGTGTAGGCGTTTCACTTGGCGCTGTCGTGGAGGTAGGGGTCGGCGGTATTATCAGTGTTGCGGTCAGGGTGGGCGACGGTGACGGGGTATAGGTTTGGACAGGGAATACCACTGGCGCACGTGACGAGGCAAGTGCGGGAGAGATGATTGAGATGATGCCAACCGTGATCAGCCGGAGTACCCAGAAATAAGCGCGACGTATAGGGATCATGAAACAGCTTTGCCGTGACTTCACTCATAAATCGATGCAATTTCTGCCCGATTATAGCGCATTAAGAACCAAACGGGTGTTTGGGCTTTTCCTAAAACCGTATAAATTCGGGTGGAATGTTAACCTAAATTGTCTGCCGTGTAAGGTAAATGTTATAGTATTAACATGGGAATAACCCGAAGTGCGAAGGAGTAAGCGGTGTCAGCTTCACAAGAAAAATCGATAGTGCTAGAGCTTTTACAGCATTACGCCAATCTATTACAAGCGCGGCGCGATGCTGAGCTTTGGCGCGAACAATTGACCATCAAACTTCAGTCTACCTTTGAACGCTATGTCGAACAGGCGGAACAACAGACAAAAAACCTCAAGCGACAAGCGAGCGAGGAACATAAGCGAACCATCAACAACGCTGAAGCGGCATTTCGAACAGATACGAGCGACGCTGCGGAAAAAATTTCGCAGGTCTACCGGAACTTGGGAATTATCGCCGCAGGTTGGGATGATGTTGATGCGTGGGAGCGTTTTACACCGCTCCTGATGGGCGATGTCCTTCGCAAGCCTAATGAAGTGGGAACTGGCGTTCCAAGCGGCATTCGCGTGGGTGTCATCAACGAAACGGATGTTAAAAACCCGTTGCTGAAAGTTCCGGCACTGGCACCGCTGATTGGTCAGCGCCATATCATTATCACGTCACGCGGCGGCAGTAAGGCGAAAGAACGGGCGCTTAAATTACTTCGTTCAGTGGTCACCCGTGTCGCGCTAACGCTGCCTGTGATGTCCGTGCGCTTTGTCTTATTCGATCCACTTGGCTTAGGTGACAATTTCCCATTCAAGCGGCTGCCTGAATCAATTCGCGGCGATACGGTCTACAGCGAAGCCGACGAAATACGATCACAGATGCGGGAACTCACCGAACATATCCGCCGGGTGACGCTTAAATATCTTGCCAGCGAGTACCGAGACATCGAATCATATAATCAAGAGGCGGAAGAAGTCGTAGAACCTTATCGCTTCTTATGCGTCGCTGATTTCCCCTCGAAGTTCGATACAGACGCCGCGACACGCCTTTTAAGCCTTGCCGAAAAAGGGGTTCGCACGGGTGTCTATCTTGTGATGCATATCAATGAAGATGAGCTAGGGTCAAATGTGCTGCGCGATTTCAACATGGATGCCTTATTGAGCGAGGCGCAGGTGCTTCAGGTTTTTGAAGGATCAGCAAAACTAAAATTGCACGATTTGAAAGGTGCAGCAGAGGAATACCTGTTTACGCCAGATGCCATCCCCGAAAGTTATTATGAAGTCCCCAAAGACAAGAGCAAGGACAGCCTGTTTAATCAACTGCTTGATGGGGTGAGTAAGCAAGCCGAACGCGGGGCATTTCAAGGCATTCCATTTGAACGTATTGTCGTCAAAGAGAGTGAGCAGTGGCATGGGGATAGTAAAGAAATCATTGATGTCGCCGTTGGTCGCTCCGGCGCACGCGATCCCCTGAATTTCTGGTTGGGGGAGAAGAAAGATCGCGGAGATCGACGTATCTCGGCACATGCGCTCGTGGGTGGACGTACTGGTTATGGCAAAACAACTTTATTTCACACGTTGATCTGCAATCTCGCCCTGAAATACGCGCCTGACGAACTAGAAATGTATCTGCTGGACTATAAAGAGGGTGTTGCCTTCAGCGTCTATGCTGAATACAAACTACCGCACGCGAAGGTGATCGCCATTGAGAGCGAACGTGAACTTGGCTTAAGCACGATGCGCGAAATTCAGAAAGAAATGGAACGGCGTGGCGTATTGTTCACGGATGCTACTAAGAAGGCAGGCTACAAGATTGAAGACTTGCCCGCTTATCGTAAGTACACGAACGAAAAACTGCCGCGTATTGTGCTGATCATTGATGAGTTTCAAGTGTTGTTTGCCGAGTCGGATATGATCACCAGCCGCGCAAGCAGCTTGTTGGATTTGTTCGCTCGACAAGGACGCGCTTTCGGTATTCACGTTATTTTGGGATCGCAATCGGTTGTCGTCGCTAACATCCCCAAAACGACCTTCGGGCAATTTGCGACGCGCATTGTCCTGCGTTCGCCTGAAGCCGAAGTCATTGCCCTGTTAGGTTCTGACAACGTGAACGCTGCCGAACTGCTGGAACGCCCCGGTGAAGTCATTTACAACGATGACGGCGGACGGCGAGATCGCAATACGCCCGGTCAAGTTGCCTTCATTAAGGATCAAGTCGAAGATAGTATGCCGCCCGATGTCCTGAGCATTCCGCGTGTTCTCGAACGGATCGAGAAATTGGCGACGGATAACCCAGATCGTGTCTCGAAAAGAAAACAGGTCATTTTCAGAGGCAACGAAGGGACTCATCTCAACGAGAATGCACAACTGGAGCAGTTGTACGAATTCATCAAAGAGCGCTGTATTACGCCAAAAGCCCGCGAGATCAAAGACATGTTTCATCTGCGTGAGTGGGCAGCCGAAGAAAAACCCTCGATGGTCTGGTTAGGTGAGGCGACAGAAATCAAGGCGCACACGTCGATTGCCTTCCGTCGGCGTCAACGTTCTAACTTCTTGATCGTTGGCGATGCGGAAGAAGTCATTTTCGGTATGATCGGTTCGGCATTTATCAGCCTATCTGCCTTTTACCCCACGCAAAAAGCCGAGTTTTATATCATCGATCTCAGCTTGAAAGAAGAAGAATGGGAAGATACATGCGAGGATTTTCAGGCGCACTTCGGCAGTTTTCACCGGATTGTGGTCAAGGAACGGCGTGGCGCGACGGACATGATTGATCAGGTGAAAGCCATCTTGGATGCACGGATGAGTGCCTATGACGAAGACATGCCTTCGGTATTTTTCTTTCTTGCCGGGTTACATCGTCTGTCAGATATGCGCCCGGTGCCAAGTAGTTACGGACGTGATACGCCATCCGATTACTCCAACAAGGTGCTTGAGATTTTGAAGCGAGG
>JBBQRJ010000053.1:0-16299 GCA_038214955.1 Aggregatilineales bacterium
TGACCCCCACCCCGCTCGCTGCGCTCGCCTCCCTCCCCCGAATTCAGGGGAGGGCGCAAACAGGAGTGTGCTTGCTCCCCTCCTCGAATTCGGGGAGGGGTCGGGGGTGGGGTCAGAAATAACGATCTGCGTAAGGTGAGCACGTAAGTAAGCTTTGTTGGGGTCTTCGGCTTGAGATCGAGGTGGAGCAGAAATGTGTCCCCAAGGGAAGCGCAGTTGCAGTTGGTCGCTGACTAAGACGCGCTCATATCGCCCGGTGGTGAAAATCAAGTTCCGCCACGCAGATTGCTCGGTCTGTCCGGTCATCAGCCTCTGCACCAATAATCATGAAAAAAGGCGGACTCTCTCCATCCTCTTTCCCCAATCCCACTTTGAAACGCAGCAGCGCCCGTCAACGCCAGCAAACCCCTGAGTTTCGAGCGCAGTGTGCCACCCGTGCGGGAGTCGAAGGGACGATGGCTCAAGCCGCTATTGCACTCGGTGCCCGTCGTTCACGCTATCGGGGAATGTCCAAAACACATTTCCAGCGTGTGGTCTCGGCGGCGACCATTAACCTTTTGCGTGTCATGGATTGGCAGCATGAAGTCCCGCGCTCCGCCACGTCTAAATCGCATTTTGTCAAGTTGGCAGCATGAATTCATGAATTTGAATTCGCCAACAACATCACTTTATGTGAAGTAATTTGGTCACGACAAGAGAAAAAAGTTTTCAATCCGGAAAACGACCACACTGAGCAAGAAGTTCGCTCAGCCTTTCACACAATTTGCGGACGAGATTGAGCAGAAGAGAAACATTGACTACCAACACGCAAGACCCGGAAAAATGTGAGATACAGTCACCAAATCCTACGGAAAGCGCACGATGGGTCAAGCGCGAATTCTCAAGGGTTTTCGTGAACAGTACCCATAAGCGTATACAGTGACTCGGTCAACGTTTCGGGTGCTGGTTGGGGTTTCAAGCGGCTGACTGCGTCTAAGAAACGTGTCACATTGAACTGCTCAACCACCGTTCGGCGGCGCATTTCAAGCGGCAGCAAGTGATGAAAAGCACCAAGCGCGAGCATTCGTTCGTAGCGCTGGTAATGGTCAAAAAGGTAGCGGGTTACGTCGTTCGTTGTCCATTTAGGAATAGAACGGGGTTCGTCGTCTAGCAGGACACACAAACTTGGTTTGTCGCTTAAGGTGGCGCGGATTGTGTAAGCAAGCAGATCAGCGAACGCCTGTCCATAAATATCGCCCAGCCAGTGAAACCACAACCAGCCTACTTCCACAGGAATATACGGTGCGTCAACGTCTGTTAAGCCGAGCCGGGTGGGAATTCGCCGCGCCAATTCATAATTCAAGAGGGGACGCGCCGCACGATAGCGAAGGCGTGACACTTCAGTGCCGCTGTGAGCATGAGATACCCACAGTGCATTGCCCTCAACCCATTCCACATTAAGCGCACGCCCCCCCACCAGCAGAGTATCCTGTTGAAGCATAAACCGATCTACGTGGGCAATTACCCGTTGAGTCAGGTGATCGCGGATTTTGATGGTGTCGGTGCTGGTTTGGATGTTACTGTACAAGCTGAGAGGCGTATGCTCGAACAATTGCAGATCAACAAGGCGATTCAAACGCTCCCCTGCTCGCCACTCGCCAGAGCGCCCCGCCTTGAGGTAACCCACTGCTTGCAATTCTCCTAAAATCGATTCTAAATCAGGTATGGAGAGGAGTCCATTGAACAGCGCGGCAGTTGGATTCAGGCGTATCCCACCTGTTGGGCTTTGCTTGATCAGGCTGAAAATCTGTTGGATTGTCGTTGATGGACGAAATGGCGCGGGAATTGTGTAACCCGCATTCATGTTCAGCAGCACCTCAAAGAGAATGTGTTCTAAAGGCGTGCGATAGAAACAGGCGGTTCGCGCCACTTTTTCGCGGCGGCTGGCGCGTCCGACTCGCTGTGTAAAACTTTCGGCGCTGCCCGGCGCACCGATCAACAGCACAACATCGACGCTGCCAACATCGATTCCGAGTTCAAGCGTGCTGCTGGCAAAGCAGATCGCCGCTTCTGCATGGGCAAACTGCTGTTCGATCTCGTGCCGCCGTTCTCGTTCCAAGTTGGAGTAATGGACATACACTGAGTCCCCAAACGGCGAACGGGCAGCCCTCACCTGTGCAGCATAAAATTCGACTTCAGCGCGGGTATTGCAGAATGCGAGTGCCTTTTTCCAACCCCGCTGACGAAAATCTTTCATATAGTTTATCAGCGCCGCCAGATTCTCTGCTTCGAGGGCGATGCGTTCCGCATCAACCTTTCGATGCCCAACCGTACTAACAATGTATGCATTTGGAAAGTAACGGGCGGCGCTAATGTCTGGTTGTGCCAGTGTTGCCGATAATGCCGCAACCTGAACATAATCGCTTTCCGTGTCCCCTTTTTCAGCAGCATAAGCGCGTAACGCCCATAGGCGGTTGAGCAAGACGCGCAGTTGATCGCCGCGCACGGTGCTGTCAAAGGCGTGTAACTCGTCAATGATTACTGCACGCACATCGATGAGCGTTTTTGCTTCAGAAGCCAGCAGCGAATCGAGTGATTCGGGCGTCGTCAGCAGTAAATCGGTGGGTCGGCGCGGATCAAACGTGTTAAAATCATGAGTTTTCATCGCGGCATTGATGCGGAGCATCTCTAGTGCAGGAGCAATTCGCCCGAACATCTCATTGATCAGGGCGCGGGTAGGTAACAGATAAAGCAATCTCAAACACGGCGAAGGACGACCAACGGGGAGATAACGCTCGATCAGAGGCGCGAGTACTGCCTCTGTTTTACCGCTGGCGGTTCCCGCGTGGAGCAACGTGTTATGTCCGTCAAGCAGCAGAGGAATCGCTTGAAGTTGAATTGCTGTGAAACTGCCGTGTCGCCCAAAAAACGCGCCCCAAGTGCGCGGCAAACGTGCTTTCAGAGCGTGAGCGTTGGTCACACCTTCAAGCCATGCTGTAATTCATCTAACAGAGCGTCAGGCGCGTAGTCGGGGTGAAGATAGAGCAAGTCATACACGCTCACTGCGCCTCGAATCAGTTGGCGTAGGTTGATTCGGTGCTGCGCCAATGCACGGTATAAGTGTTTGGGCGCGTGTATCACAATCTCTTTGTAACGCTCTGGTTTGGGTACATAACCATAAGCCGATCCATGATAGCGGGCTATCGCAACAAAGAACTCGCGGATGTTCTTTTCAACAAAGCGGTCATCCAAGCGTACAAGATGCGACGGCGCAAGCCATGTCCCAACGGGCATTCGCTCGGCACTTTCTGTCAGTGTGAACAAAAACAGAAGATGCGACTCAGCGGCATAGCTGACCGAATATTCGATTCTTGGATTGTTGGGAATGTCGCGGGGGTGGATACGCCCGTTATTGACGCCAAGCGCCCCCACAATCATGGATTTGAAAAACGAATCGGCACGTTCGCGCTGTGATGCCGGAAGCAGCGAGTAATGTTCCGACTCATCGATCAAAACTGCCATGCCACTGTAGCCCACGAGCGTTGACAAAAGACTCAACCCGGTCAGTAAATAGCTGTACTGGCGGGCTGTTTCGCCCGTGACGTACAAACGCGGCGGTTTTTTGAAGCAGGTTTTCATCTCAGCTTGGGCTTTGGTTTGTCCACTCAACCACAAGATGATTTCATCAAATGCTTGCTGACTAGGGCAGTCTTGCAGCGCCAGCAGTGTTGATGTTAGTGGGCAATCTTTGACCTCGCCGGGACATAACGCGACAAACTGCTGAATCGCCGTCGGATGGTCTAATGCTTTACGAATCAGCGGTGCTAACCCACGCTGCTGTGTATCGGAGTAGCGCATCGAGGCAACCAACGCTTGATAGATTTTGTGCGCTTTTCCCGGTGGTGTCTCCATCAAATCAAGACTGGTGTTGGTGATGATAAAATTCTCGTGCAAGCCGCGTCGCACAGCGAGTTCAATAAAATGACTTTTGCCAAAACCATAATCGCCAATCACTGCGATCACATCGCCGCCGCGTTCACGGCTGCGATCAAAGGCGTTACTAAGGGTGATGCGTTCTGCTTCTAGCCCGATGGTCAGTTTTTCCGCATCCTGTACCGGCACAATCCCGACACGCAGCGCCTCTAAAGTCTGCCGTGCGCCAAACTGTTCCAATTTGAGGATCACAGGGCGTTGGCGGAGAAACGAGCGAGATACTGCATGGCGCAGTGCAGACTGCGAGTCAGCGTTGAATTCCTTTGCGGGCAATCGGAAACGCCGTCCCGAGTCAAACTGCACTTCCCATTCAAACCCACCTTTGTAGGTTTTGAGCAGTGTTCCCCCACCAAAGTCGGGATGCTGTACGATCTGCGGAGTCATGGGGACATCTCCTAATAGGGACTCTGCTGCTCGTCCGCCAGCAAATTGAGCGCGTTGTGCTGCCCTTTGATCAACGCCTCAGCATATTCAGGCGTAATCACAAGTTCCCCGTCCTCTTTCTGACGATACCACTCTGTCACCAGCGCTTTAATGAACAGGCGGCGATGGCTGATGGCTAAGTATGACAATCGTGCTGCATCGGACAGAATACGGATATTTTCGCTTTGGGTTTCGCTGTTAAGTTTAACCCCATAGGCGATCTCGAAGATCGGCAGTAAACGGTAGCCCATTTGCTCCAAAACCTGTTCATCTGAAATATCGAGGTGTTCAAGGTTGATTTGCGGGCTAAATGGATTACTGCGAGAGAAGTAATTTGCTGACTGAACACGCTGTTGAAGCGCGGGATATTTGCCCACAATGGTATGCAGAAAGTCGGGCGGGACAGCATACATGAACAACGTACCGGGCAAGTCTTCACGGCAGCGGTCAATCACTTCGCGCAGATTATCGGTTGCGGTTTTCTCAGCTTTGCCGCCAATGCTCAACATGCGATCACCCTCATCGAACAGAAGTGCCAATCCTGTATAGCCAATAGCACGTACCATCTGACACAGCGAACGCAGCATCTTGAAAGCGTTATTCTTGTTGATCTTTTCTGTGACGCCAATAGCACGCAGATCTCGCATGTCTACTGGGGTAACTTCTTCACCTTGCAGCCAACGTTCCAGCGATTCTAAGCGCAGTTCCTGCCCGCGCAGGAGTGCATGGAAATAACCCTGAGTCGCCTTATGAAAACTGAGGCTGTCGATTGGCGTCAATTCGAGTGTACGCAAAAACGCTTGAACTTCGGGGATATTTTCCACCCCTTCGTCCCCTAAATCCATGCCGTGCGGGTAGACGAGGCGGCGCAGTGTACCTTCAAGAAAATGGCACAGCCCGCGTTCGTCCTCGCTGCTGCTCCCAAGTTCGTGCCATACCAGCGCCGATGCAACGGCGGTATAAACACGCCGCTGATCATCATAGGGGCTTTCTTTGGGACTAAGATCGACTTTGCTCACGGCAAAATGCCGCTGCCACGCTCGATCTCGCACACAGTATAGAAAATGCGATTTTCCACTGCCATAATCGCCAACGACCAGCTTGAACACTGCACCGCCATCGGCAAGGTACGACGCCAGATAATGCTGATCAATTGCGTTGAGCAGCGATTCGTTACCAACGTTGTAAAAACTGACGCCTTTGGGCATCGGCGTACCAGACTGCCCTAAAGTTTCGATGATTTGGCGGGCGAGGGGTGCTTCTGGCAGCATAGGCTATTCCTTTACAAATTCCACATCAGCGATATAGCGTCCATCATAGGGCGCATCACCTTCCACCAGCCACATGCTTTTAGCGGGGCTGTCGGTTTGCGATTTGACAGCGCCGTGAACTTTCACAACCTGCCCGTTATGCCCAAGTCGCTGACGGTTTGCGACCTCATAAAAATCATAGATGAACTGGGCGCGAGTGTAATCGGTGAAGGTGCGTTTGCTCGGTTCGCTGGCAAACGCACGTCCCTGTCGCAGCAGCACCAACTCGACATAACAATCTACGATATTCACTCGTGCTTCATCAAGAGAACGTTTGCGACGCACGGTTTGATAAGCGTCATAGAATTGTGCGATCCACGTTTTTCCATCTTGAGATCGTTCACTCACCAGTTTCGCCGCATTTTGGTAGGCTTTAAGCGCGGCTTCCACGGTGATCGGCGCACGAGGAATCACAAGGTCTTTGCCGTAGCGAATCGTGATAAAGCGCCGCACAAAGTTGGCTTCCAGTTCAAAACGCCCGATCTCGAACTTCGGCGGTCGTCCCGCAATAGAAATACCCTGTGCTGCCAGTCCGTCCCGCAATTTTTGCCCGAATTCATCCCCGAGCGCCCGCTGTGCCAATTCGAGTTCCATGTTTAGTTCAGGGAGCATCGCCAAGACATTTTGGCGAGGGAGATTTTGTAGTGCTGCAATTGCTTTATCAAGCCGGACAACATCGACAGGTTCACTGCGAAGCGCCACCGCCGCTTCTCGCAATGCCCCGATAAGCGTTGTGAGCATTTTTAATTCGCGGCGCAAATCGGGCAGCAGCGGATCCACTGCTTCTTCCTTCAATCGTGCCTCAGTAAATACCCTTTGCGCGTTGTTCACATCAGCACCGGAATTCTGCTCACGATAATCTGAGAGCGCCTTCTGGACACGATTCTGCACATTGGTCACCGTTTTAAGCGAGGCTTGCAGGCTGGACGCCGCTTTCTGTTGGCGAATGCAGCTATCACGGAGCGTTTCAAGTTGTTGAATGAGAGTTTCGTTTGGCATTGTCTATTGTTAATCAATCACTTATGGAATTGGAGCGAGTATAACAAATACAGGGCAACTAAACCACAATAAATTCATGAAAGGGCGCCATTTGCTGCTCGATTGTGAGTGGGTTCGCCTGTATTACCATCTCGTTCGCGCTCATGAGGCGCTGGCACTCGACATTCCCGGCTTGAAACGCAGGTATCGCTCACGCTCTCCTTCCATGGCACTTAAACTCACCGACCCTCTTTAGTCCGTCCGCGACCTGCTGCACCACCCCGTGCCACAGGTTCTTTAACATTCTAAACTAACAAAAACGCCCGGCTAAAAGCGGGGCATTGAGTGACGTTTTTGTCTTTTCCCCCCTCGGAATAGATTTTGACAGGATGGAGGCGCTTTTCGACTGTTATCCAGACGCGAACGCCCACTTTGATTTATCAACGGTTTCTGTTTGCCGCACCCACTACCCCGATTTCTCCCGTAGATGAGCTTTTCGGCTGTGATACTGTTTCAAGACCCCAGAGGGAGTGTGAATGAAATCCTTGTGCCGGAACTCACCTCAGCCACCCAGATGCTGCCCTCATGCGCTGTGATGACGCCTTTACAAATGAGCAATCCAAGCCCGCTGCCCTTCAAATGCTGGGAAGTGAGATCGTCTGCTTGCCAAAAAGCGTCAAACACTTTCTCTCTGTTTTCAACCGCAATGCCCGGTCCTTCATCGGTCACATCGACCCGGACACTTGTCGCTTGTTGGACAGCAGAGAGGGTGATCTTTGTCCCAACGGGTGAGTATCTGGCGGCATTGCCTACGAGGTTCACCAGTACCCCGGCAATTCGCCCCGCATCCGCTCTAATGACGGGGAGATCAGGCGCTACGTTGATCACGAGTTGATGTTGAGCGGCGACCGATTGAAGCTGCGCCATCGCTATGTCAATAATGATGGTCAGCGTGCAGAGCTTTGGCTGAACGCGGAGTGTGCCTGCCTGTATACGACCGACATCAACCAATTCACTGATCAGATTGGCGAGCTTGTCCACTTCTTCATCGATGATTTTAATAAAGCGATGCTGAGTGCCAGCATTTAGGTTGCTCCCCGCTTCGAGCAAAGTTGATGTGAAGCCTTTGATGGGGGTGAGCGGTGTACGCAGCTCATGGACGACCATAGCGAGGAATTTAAGTTTCGTCTGGTCTGAACGCTCTGCTTCGATACGGGCAGCTTTTTCAATCACGAGTAGTCGTTGGCGTAGGTCAGCGAGGTGTTGTAAGCCAACGTTCGCCTTGCTAAGTTGAGCGATATGCTCGGCGTCGAAACGCTCTAGGCGAGCATGGTCCTCGATCAGCTCGTTTTCAACTTTTCGCCGTTCGGTGACATCAACACCTAATCCAAGAATTCGATCTAATGTCCCATCTGGCTTCCTGCGATTGGCTGTATTCAGCTCAATGATGCAAATGGAACCCGTCTTGGTGGTCATGGTCAAGTCGTACTGCGAGGCATCCCCGTGTTCAAATTGAATGTACAGGTCACCCATTTGACGGTGCTGATCGCCGGGAAGCAGGATGTCCCACCAATTTCTGCCTTGCAGTTCCGGTATCGTGTAGCCAAATACATCCAATACCGTATGATTGGCAAACAACGTTATACCATCAGCGTCTAATTCGAAAATAACCATCGTATTTCGTGATATTAAACGCCGATAACGCGCTTCTGAAACGCGGAGATGCTCTTGAGTTTCTCTCATTAAGATAGGCAGCGCAGTAATCGGATCAAGCACAGTATCGACCTGACCCTTAAAAAAACTCTCGAAGGCAGTTTCAGCTTCTTTATAGCGACGAATCAACTCATCAATCCCGACGGCATTCGATGAATTATCGTGTAAAGATGGGGGATCACTCATGTTTTTCTCTCTGCGCTCTGTAAAGCGAGCAGCACTGTTGCTGTATCACTCAAATCACCCATCAGCGATAATCTCGGTTCGGGAGCAGTTTTAACAAGCGTAGGAGTCACCAACACTTTATCTGCTAAAGCCTGTAAGGGGTGTTCAAAAATATCTACAATCTCAAGTTGATAACGTGCTTTGAAATGGGTATCGCAGATGGTTCTGAGATTCGTCAAAGCGCGTAACGAGTTGATCGCATCCCCTGCAATGTAGAGCGTGAGCGTGAGCATATCACTTGTGTCGGGAACTGACGGATCAGGAGTAAGATCAGATGAAAAATTCATCATTCTGCCCTAGTTCTCCCGAGTTAAGTCTGTAGCACTCGCGGTTTGTCCTGCATCTGATGGATTGCCCGCGTCGCTGGAAGCTGCCTGATGTGGACTCTGGGGCGGGCGTCCCACAGGGGGATTATCTCGCAATGTGATCCCTTGATCGTTCAAAATCATCTCATACGCCTGATTAGAGTGCTTTATCCCCCGCGCCTTGACAATTGTGAGCGTCCGGTCCCATTCGCCGTCTTGAACTAAATAGGAAAGATGAACCCAGGTATCCGCCAGAGTCGAAATCTGATAGGGGGTTTCTTCCGCATGTTCCGTGGGTTCTGACAATAAACTGGTGAAAATACTGGTGATGCCGGCATTTTTAGTCAGCAACATCAGGCGCTGTGTGTTACTGATGATATTCAACATGTTTGTCCCTGATTGCAGCATCATCCACAGGGGATTGACGACCAGATATTGAGGTTGATGATCATTAATAAACCGTCTAAGCGTGATCAAATGCTCCTCGGCACTTCGAGCCTCCCGACTCGACCAATAGATTTGCAGTAGACCGCTGTCCAAATGGGACTGCAAATCAATGCCCACCGACGCCAGATTACGCACAATCTCATCTTTGCTCTCATCAAAGCTGACGAAGAGCGCTCGCTCTCCGCGAAGGCAAGCGGCTTCGAGAAAGGCGCCGCATAACGTCGTTTTGGCAGTTCCGGGCAGACCCGTCAGCAGCACCGTCCTACCCTGCAAGTAGCCACCATCCAGCATGACATCTAAGGTATCAACGCCTGACGGGACCCGACTGGTATAAACTGGAAAATCTCTTGTCTCGTCTCTCACGCCAAAAATCTCTATGCCGTGTTCCGTGATCAACAGGGGAAAGGAATTTTCGGAAAAGCTCGATCCCCTGTACTTGAGGACACGCATTTCCCGCCGTGATACACCTTCCTGAACAGATTGCCGCAGCAAGACAACGCAATCCGCCATGTATTGCAGAAAGTCATAACGATTAGCAACAGCGGGTCGGTCGATTTCGCTGCGGGCGGTGATGATCCCTGTTAAGCCGCTCTCGCCTAACCAATCATGAATCCTGTACAGTTCTCGACGTTCTGCTCGTCCATTATCCAGCAAGGCAAGCAGCACATCAATCGAGTCAAACACGACCCGTTTAGCGCCCATCTCGTCCGCTTTGGCTTTCACACTTGCCAACATACCGAGCAGATCAAAGTCACCTGCCTGTATCGCGTCTGATGACATGCGAGCATCCAGAAAAAACAGGCGTTCGCGCTCTAATCTTTGTAAGTCCCACCCGAAGGTAAAGGCATTTTGAATGAGATGACGCGAGTTTTCTTCGAAAGCAACGAAAATGCCGGGTTCGCCCCATCGGTTGGCACCGTTGACCAGCATTTGCAAGGCGAAAACCGTTTTACCGCTGCCGGGAGTTCCCATCAACAGGGTTGTACGATGACGTGGTATCCCGCCGTTCGTAATCTCATCAAAATCTTCGATACCTGTGGGCATTTTCTGTGTACCCGATGTAGAAGGTACAAGACTCTCAATAGACATTGTGCTTCCTTCAAAGTGACTTTAGGGCTGTTTAACACTATCATCTCACATTTTACCAAAAAACGCCGTAAAGCCCCGTAGGTCTCGATAGTGGCTGAGAAAACGTTGCCAGGTAACGCTGTGCCGTGGACGTTGTGGGGCAGGGGAATACGGTATCGCTTGAGGACAGTCCATTTGGGTCGTACAAGTTCACGATGCCAGCGCAGAACGGTTTCGGGACGAAAGATCAACAGCACGTCCCGCAGTTGTTGGTAGGTTGAAGGCGGTGGCTCGTTTCAAGCGGGCGGTGAGTACGGCAAGGAAGAGCTTTTCGGAGCGCGAGATGCGAGATGCGCGGCGGACGGTGCGTTGCAGAATGCGGGCTTGCTGATGGAGCAGTAAATTCTGCAAATCCTTGTCCTGATCCGGCAGGGCACGGATCGTCTGTGCATCAAGCAAGAACGTGAGCAGTTGTGTGAAGAGCAACCAGAACATGAATGTCCGAGACTGAAAGAGCGATAGGCTTATTGTATCGATTCTCAGGTCATTCAGTAGAATGAATGGAGTTTTTCAATACTATGGGATGACCAATTTGAGAGATGAAAGAACGTATCTTACCAGACGAAATCGGTTTTTGATCGAGAGCGCATGAGAATAGATAGGGTTTTCGCACCGTACAGGTGTAGAATACGTGGACGACGGATCAAGCGCAGCGATTTGAGACACTTGACCTAGAATGATTACTGATAATCCGCAGATATTGTAATAACAATGGAAATGAAAATGCATTACCCTATGTGACCATTCTGTCGAAAGCGTCTTTAGGAGGATGACCGATGCATATCAGCGTCATGACGATCAAGCGGGTATTGGCTGGCGTAAGCGCTATTTATCTCGTGGTCAGCTTCATGATCTTCCTGGTATCGTTTCTCATTCCGCAGGCAGAAATCCGCGGCATACTCCGAAGTCTGTTTGCTCTGCTGACGTTTCCCTCCTTAGGGCTGCTGCCGCTGAGTATGGTGTTGCGCCAGTGGCGTCTGGTGCTGCTCCTGCTGCCCATTCTCTTTGCATGGGGGCTCATTTATGGAACACTGCTCGTGCCACGCACGGGGAGTGCATCTGAAAGCGAGTTTCGCTTCACTGTACTCACGTTTAACATTCAGATAGCTACCGAAAATCTCGACTCTTTAGGCATGATGATTCGGAATGCCGATGCGGATATTGTTGCGCTTCAGGAATTGAGCGAACCAGCCGCCCAATCCCTCAGTCAAACCCTCGCGGCAGTCTATCCCTATCAAGCACTTTACCCACAGGAAAATCCGCATTGGGGACAAGGTGTACTCTCTCGGTTTCCACTCAGCGAGAGCGAATACTGGCGGAACGAGGAAATTGAGGTGGCGCAGGGGCATATGTGGGCACAAGTGGAAATTGATGGACGGGTGATAACCATCTTCAGTACCCATCCGGTTCCGCCGTTTTCGTTCGAGAAAGGGATCACCCTACAAGCCCACAGCCGCGAAATTTCCATCTTGTTAGAGCGTGTTGCCCAGCATGATACCCCACTGCTTCTAATGGGTGATTTCAATATGACGCAGTTGATGGATGAATATAGGCAGACGACCAGACTATATGTCGACACTTTCCGTGAAGCAGGTCGAAGTGGCTTTGGCTTCTCATTTCCGGCAGGAAATCGGCTTCCGCTGCCACCCATTGTCCGTCTCGATTACATCTTCCACAGCGCCCACTTCAGGGGACTGGATGCTCACCCGCTACCACGCTCTGGTGTGTCGGATCATCTGCCGTTCTGGGCAGAGTTAGTTTTCATCGAGTAGGTCTCTGTTCACAACCGTCTGCGTGTCAGCCCGTATCGCGCTTATCGAGAGGTAGAGCGCAGCCAGCGATAGCCGTAGCCGTGCATTTCGATGACCGAGTCTTCGACGCGCTGGTAGGGTTGATCATCGAACACATCTTCGAACTGCGTCAGATCATAGTTTTCAAAATGGCAGTGTACGCGGCAAGGTGATTCGCTCAGGTTGTGGATGGTGATCGTCGTCTTCCCTTCCCATGTACAAGCATGGACGAGGATGCTTGAATCATCCGCCCTGATGAGCTGAAGGTCACCGTGATTCAGTTCTGGAAGATCGTGTGTACATTGAATCAGGCGTTTCATCCAATGCCAGACCGAGTTAGAGTCTCCTTGCTGTGCATTGACGTTGATCTGTTTGTAGCTGAAATCGCCCTCGTCGATGACCGGACGGAACAGCTTTTCGGTAGGCGCACAGGAGAATCCACCGTTCGCTTCGCTTGACCACTGCATCGGCGTACGGACTGACTCGCGTTCTTCCAGTGAAAGGTCGTCGCCCATGCCAATTTCGTCGCCCCACATAAGCAGCGGCGTTCCCGGCATCGAGAACAACAGACTGAACGCCAATTCGATTCGCCGTCTATCGCCATTGAGCATGGGGGCAAGGCGTCGTCGGATTCCCCGGTTGTAAGCACGCATGTGTGGTTCAGGGGCAAATGCCTGAAAAACATCCTTCTGTTCGTCGTCGCTTAGGCGCGAAAGATCAAGCTCGTCGTGGTTACGTAGGAAGTTGAGCCACTGCCCATTCTCTGGCGTGTGCGGCAGAATGCGGAGGAACTCGTGTAGCTGTTCCGCTTCCTTTCGTGCCAAGACCAGAAAGATGTAACAGTTCATGAGGAAATTGAACAGCATGTTCATTTCATCGGCATGAGCATGACTGCCGAAAAACTCATGCAGGCGCTCCGGTTCGGTGTTTGCCTCTGCGAGCAGCACCACGTTCGGGTTGATCGTCTCGGCATACACACGCATCTCTCGTAGAATGTCATGTCGGGGATTTTCGTGTGGATTTACTGCGCCTTTGTTTGCAATCATCATCGGCGCGGCATCAATGCGAAACCCATCGACGCCAAGTTCAAGCCAGAACGCCATAATCTTCTGGAATTCCTCGCGTACCTTCGGATTGTGGTGATTCAAGCCCGGTTGATGGTGATAAAAGTAGTGCCAATAGTGAGCTTTCACGACCTCGTCATACGTCCAATTGCTGTCCTCTTTGTCGGGGAAAACCGGTGCGTTGCCTGTGTTGGGCGGCGGTTCTTCGACCCATACATAGTAGTCGTGGTAGGGCGAGTGCCTATCCGCCCGTGCTGACTGAAACCAGGGGTGATCGCTGGATGTGTGATTCGCGACAAGATCGACCAACACGCGGATACCACGCTCTTTGGCTGCTGCGATGAAGGTCTTAAAGTCCTCGAGTGTTCCTAATCGCGGATCAACGTCACAATAATTGCTAACGTCGTAGCCATTATCGCGCAGTGGAGACGGGTAAAATGGCAGCAGCCATACGCAGTCGATACCGAGGTCGGATAGATAGCCGAGCTTACTGGTGAGACCACGAAAATCGCCAAAGCCATCGCCATTTGAGTCGCAGAATACTTTTACATCGATCCCGTAGACAATGACGTGATTATACCAATAATAGGTCATGAAAATCTCCATATTTGTAGCCAAGCTTTAGGGCTTGTGCAGTCTTCACTGCCTTCTCTCAGATAAGAGTATCGCTTGAGACTATAAAGCTGAACTACTGCTTTGGTGATGAATTTTCGATGAAGATCAACGTAGAAATTGTAAAGACAAGCAGGGCAGGCACGCTTACCCTTCAGGTGACTACTTGTCCCTGTGCTTTACTTGCGATGTCTTTATGCACGTATTCCAAAACCTCATCTTTATCTTCAAACACCGCGAAGATGGTTGGGTCGTTGGAGGTCTGAACATCCGATTGGACAAGTACTGTAAATCGAATACGGGGCTCAGCGGCGAGGTTGTATGCATCATCTCCGTCCAATGTGGCGATCACGTTGTCCAAGGGTAGGGGACACTTCGAACATCGAGGATCGCGTAAAACACTCCCATGGACTGGAGTAATTCATCCTTATGCTGTCGAAATGCCTCCATGGTGCCCGAATCTAATCGATCTGCAAAGACAAAGGTAACGATAGGATCGTCGACAAATCGCTCGACTGAAACAGACATGATGGTCTCCTTTATCTCTGTTGATCATGGACTCCTTTGAGAGTGGACATTTCGATAGAGTCCGAACGTTTCAATGTAGTAAATGAACCGTCCGTCTCCAATACGACTGCCTCAACCGTGGTGACATCTGCCACCCCTTGCGCGCGCATCGCCGCATACACTTCCTCGCGCGTTACCCGTTCGCTTTGTAGGGCTTGGTCAAGGAAGACGCCGCGATAGAATAGGAGCTGCGGCGTACTCTTGACTATGGTACGCACACTGGACGACCGCACCGAAAGCCAGGCGACAACAAACTGCAGGAGAATGAGGGTGGCGAAGGCAACAATGCCCTCTGCCAGCGCCACCTCTTTCGAGAGCAGGATTGTTGCGAGCGTCGAACCGAGCGCAACGGTCACAATGAGATCAAAGGCATTCATTTTCGACAGGGTGCGCTTGCCGGAGATTCGGAGCATGACAACAAGGGCGGTATAAGCCAAGACTCCAACCAGCACGGTTCGCCCGATGTCACTCCAGTTGTCAAAAAACATAACGTTCCTTTCGCACGCGTTTAGGCGTTCGCGTTACACTACTGCTTTGCATCTTCTATACGTCGTCAGACCAAATGGGACACGAAAATCAGCAGTTTTAAGAGATGCTTTAAAGTGACAATAAGCGAACAAACGACATTTTCTTTTACATTCCTAAAGTGTCCAAGGGGCTTTGACGACCTACAGGTTCTAATTTGAACTACACCAACAACCAGATTATCGAAGAAGATTGAGATGCTTTTCCTTCCCGCAGCTAAGCCGTACAAACAATTTGAAGAGTATCATGTTGGTGGTGTTTCCATCGCATCTCCCAATACATCTTCGACGTACAACATGCGTACGATAATCACGAGTGCAGTCGCCAGCGGCGCTGCCAGAATGAGACCAAAAGGTCCCGCAACGATGCCAGAAAGCATCTGGGCGACGATAATATAGGCGGGTGGGAGATATAACATACGCTTCTGTACAGCCGGGGAGACGAGATAATTTTCTACCATTTGTATCCCAATATACAGGAGAAAAACGGCGACGACCTGGTAAGGAGTTGTGATAAATGCAACGAGAATGGCAGGAATAAGAGCCAGGATCGGGCCAAGTGTGGGAATAAATCCTGCGAGTGCGGCAAGAATCCCGAGGGAGAGTGCCAACGGGATATTGAGCAATAACAATCCAACTGTTGTCAACACACCAATCACCAGAATCGAAATAAAGCGCGTGAGCAGCCATATCTGAAGGGTATCCGCAACCTGAGTTAGCGTTTGACGTATGCGATCACGCTTCTCCTTTGGGATGAGACGTAAAAAATTATCTCGATACACCTCAGGCTGGGCCGCCAGAAACAGTGAGATGAAGATGATGATTATGGTTGACGATAAAAAACCCAGTGTTGAAGAAAAAATACCGGTAATGCTCGTGAAGATGTCTAGGTTTCCCCCGCTCGAAATCTGTTGACTGAGCTGTTCGGATGTGGGCAATTGCTGTAGGATTTGTTCCCCCCAGGAGTACTGACGTAACTGCTCCTCAAATTGACTCAGCGACTCCTGAAGGGTGCTGCCAAGCTGAGAAAACTGTCCAGCGAGGCGTGCTCCTAGGAAAAATGCCAACCCTACGAGCAGCACGACGATTAGTATAACGGTCAACGCAAGCGCAACTTTATCCGAGAGCGGTGTGTGCTTCGTCACCCAATCACTGATACTGCGTACACCGAGCGCGATCAACCCACACAGAAAGAGCAGCAGCAGCACACTGAGGGTCGCACCAACAAAATTTGCCAGCAC
>JBBQRJ010000054.1:0-16116 GCA_038214955.1 Aggregatilineales bacterium
GATTTACATATCGGGGGTGGCGATGTCTGTACCTTCGATCTCTGTGCCGCCGTAGTAGATGTAAGGCATCGTGATCACGCCGTCCGCGCCGATCACCCCTGCTAATACACCGCACGGAGTCACATCACCGCCGGGAGCATACACGCCCGCGATCATGCCATTGGTAAGGATAAAAATCCCCTCCACGTTGACGGTTTCGCCAGTAGAGCGGGTTGCTTCGCCCGCGCCATGATAGATGCCGTTTTCACCACCGCTAATCGTGGTGCTGCCCTGTGTATTTGCGCCTGTCGCGGCTGAACCGATCAGGTCAAATGTGCCGAGATAGCCTTCGGTTTCACCGTTAGGCGTTTGCAGCGTCGTGCCAATCGTTTCGTTGACTTGGGTCGCGTTGCGCGTAAACATCCGTCCATCGGCGAGCAGCGCACGGTTGAGTACAGCGCATTGTTCGCCGCCTACCGCAATGTTAAGGACATTGCCGCGCAGTACCCCAACCCCGATAGGTTGATCGTCAGAGGAGACGATGTAGCGGAAAGCGTCACCGCTGAAGGTCAATGTATTGGTGTAGGTCGTACCGTCTGCCGATGTGCCATTGACCGTGTAACTGTCGGCTAAAACGATAGGGGTGGCGGTATCTGAATACACATCGGGCGTGCCTTCTTGCCACCACGTCCCGTTGATTGTGCCTTCTTCCGTCCATGTCATGAGACCAACACCGCATGGAATCTCAGGGATAGTGTCAGCGGCGGCAATCAATTGATCGCCTATCAGCATCCCCGCACCCTCGTAAGTGAGTGCGCCAAGCGTCCAAACGAGCGTGTAAAGGTCAGTGGAAATAGGGATGATTTCCAGAGTTCCCTCATAATTTGTCGCATCGGGGTTCGTGCCAAGCACATCGTATGTGCCGCCGATGGTTTCGCCCGGGTTGGTAGGGATAGCGGCTTCTTCCCCTAAGCCCGCGAAGGGCTGCGCCCAGGGTCCCGACAGAGCGCCGTTTTCCCCGATGTTGAAGACCTGAATCACACAGGTGATGTCGTAGGAAACCGCCATCTGGGTATCGTTGAGCGGTAAACCGACGCCGGTTTCAGCGACAGCCGCGCCGGGATAGCTCCACAAAAGCTGCGTCCAACCGCCAGCGTCAAGAATTTCTAATCCGGCTTCATAGGGAACGCCCAGAGCGTCTATGCCGTTGACGAAATAATTGCCAGCCCATGTTGAAGTATCTTCTTGAGCGGCAGCGAACGTAAACGGAAGCAGCACCAGCGCAACCAAGATCAATAGAGCGAGTTTCATAGCCTGATCTCCAAGTGGTTTAAAGCGAGTAGGCAGAAATAGCCTCTCCTACTCTTATTGTATTGGCAATTACCCTATCTGTTATCTAGACACTATAGCCAAGAATAGTGTTAGCATCTTTTGAAATGCGCCTTATTGTCGGCTACAATCCGCCCCGCAAGGTGAATTGCAAAAAAAGCAATTCGTTCGGTTGACAATCTTTGCATAGAGAGGGTCACTTTGCTATACTTAGCGCCGTTTATCACAAACGGTTGATCCATTTTTCGCAAACGAAGTTTTGACCGCTTCGCCAGAGGCGGACGATTGATTCAGTCAATTTTTGAGGGGACTCTTTTATGAGTGTAGTCAACGAGTGGGCGTTCATCGGGGTGTTTATGGCGCTCGCGTGGGTCTTGCCTGCTGCGCCTTTGGCGATCTCGTGGATTTTCCGTCCACGCAGACCTAACGCAATCAAAATGCAGACCTACGAGTGCGGCGTGGAAACCGTTGGTGATACGTGGGTGCAGTTCAAAGTGCAGTACTACATCTACGGTTTGGTGTTTCTCGTCTTTGACGTGGAATTGATTTTCCTGTTCCCCTGGGCGATGGCATACAACCAGTTGGACTTTTTCGCGTTTGCGGCGGGGCTGTTGTTCATTTTCCTGCTCACAGACGCGCTTATTTACGCCTGGAAGAAAAACGCGCTCGAATGGGCATAAGGTTGGAGTAGTTCATGGAACAGCAGTGTATTAACGTCATAGAGACGATGGCGCCCTGCCTGACCAGCAGCGGCGTTGATCCGGGGCTGGCGCAGTTCATTTCGATATTTATTGGCGTCATTCTCGTTGCTATATTCCCGCTGGTTCTGGTCATCATCTTGATCTGGCTGGAACGTAAGATTGCTGCCCGCGTGCAGGATCGTATCGGTCCAAACCGCGTGGGTCCTTTCGGCTTGTTCCAAAACATCGCAGATGCGGTGAAGCTGATCATCAAGGAAGACATCACCCCGGCAGGCGCAGATCGTTTGATCTACAACCTCGCGCCGATTATCGCTACGCTGTCTACGACGTTGATGTGGGCGGTCATTCCGTTTAGCCCGGTACACATCGGTGTCGATTTGAGCATCGGCGTGCTGTACTTCACGGCAATTGGTTCGATTGGCACGCTGGCGATTATGATGGCGGGTTGGTCGAGCAACAACAAATATGCGCTGCTTGGCGCGTTCCGCGTGGTGGCGCAGTTGGTCAGCTACGAAATACCGATGGTGTTGGCGCTGCTCGTCCCGGTGATGATCGCAGGGACGCTCTCTATGCAGGGGATTGTGGTCGCACAGTTGGGTATGTGGTTCATCGTCCCGGCGTTCCTGTCGGCGGTGATCTTCTACATATCGAACCTCGCGGAAACGGGACGCGCTCCCTTCGACTTGATCGAAGCGGAGTCTGAACTTGTGGCGGGTTACAACATCGAGTATTCGGGCATGAAATTCGGCTTGTTCATGGCGAACGAATTCATGCACGCTTTTACGGCGAATTTGTTATTCGCGGTGATCTTTTTGGGCGGGTGGTCGGGTCCCGGCGCGACACAACTTCCGGTGCTTGGCTTTGTCTACCTGTTCATCAAGACGCTGATCGTCTACATTCCGTCGCTGATTTTGCGTGCGACTGTGCCGCGTGTCCGCATTGACCAGATGATGAGCTTCAACTGGAAATTTCTCGTTCCAGTAGCGATTGTCAATGTGATCATGGTGGCGTTCTTGATCCAGGTCACGAAAGCGGTAGGACTTGCGCCCGCTCCCGGCGAAACAGATTTTCTGGCGCATTTGCCGCAATCGGTGATTTTGCTTCTGGGCAACCTCGTGGTGATCGCTGGCATTCTCACGTATCTGCGCGGAATCGGACGGAAAGCACGCTTAGAATCGACTGTCGTGGCAAAAGCGCACGACGTTCCGCAAGTTGCGGCACACTAAGGCGAAAGGAAGAAAGAAAAGAACTATGCTTGAACTAAACGCACAAACCATCGCCTTTTTTGTCTTTGCCCTGTTCTCACTTGCCGGGGCAGTGGGCGTTGTCAGCAGCAAAAACCTGATTCACGGCGCACTTTACCTGATCGTCAGCTTGTTTGGCGGCGCGGGCTTTTTCGTGCTGTTGAGCGCCCCGTTTATGGCGGTGGTGCAAGTCCTCGTTTACATCGGCGCGATTGCGATTTTGATCATCTTCGCGGTGATGCTCACGCGCAGCATGACGAACATGACCGAACTGTTTAACCGTCAGTGGTGGATGAGTGGGATCGTCGGTATTTTACTGTTCGTGCTGCTCACTATCGGCGTGATTTTGCCCGTGTGGGGCGAAAACGGCATTAACCCCAGCCAACCGGTGAGCGATAATGTGGCGACCACCGAAGATTTAGGCGTTGCGCTGGTTGACGGCAATCAGTATGTGCTGCCGTTTCAGGTGGCGTCTTTGCTGCTAACGGCGGCGATGATCGGCGCGATTGTCCTTGCGCGTGATACAGATACGGAATAGTCAGGTTACGGTAAGGAGCGCACATCGCATGGTTCCGTTATGGATGTATTTGTTAGTTGCTGCCGCCATGTTTTCGATTGGCGTTTATGGCGTGCTTGCTCGTCGTAACGCGGTGGCAATTTTGATGAGCGTGGAGCTGATGCTCTCTGCCGTCAACATCAACTTGATTGCCTTCTGGCGCTATATGGCTCCAGAGAATATGGCGGGGCAAGCGTTCGCGGCGTTTGTATTTGTCGTGGCTGCCGCCGAAGCCGCTGTCGGGCTGGCGATCATCATCTCGATCTACCGCAGCCGTCGTTCGGTAGTGGTCGAAGATGTCAACCTACTCAAGGGCTAGGGTTAAACTTCAATTATGGATTTAAACGCACTCATTAATGACCCCAATTTCCTGCCCTGGTTGATTCCGGTGGGTCCTCTGCTGGCGTTCCTCATCATTACGTTGTTGACGAACCGCAGCAAACTCATTCCGGCGACCAGTGAGGAATACGGCGGGCATCACCCCGATTATGATGGGATGTCCGTGCCTGTCGTCACCACCCGCAGCCGCATTGTTAGCATCACCGTTGGCTTAAGCGGAATCATCGCGGCGTGGCTCATCAGTTGGCAAGTTGTCGCACGCGCTACCAGCCTCGCTCACTTAGGCGAAGAAGTTTTCCACAGCGCCGTTGTGTGGATGAACACCGGGGTCAGCACATTTAACATGGGCGTCCTCGTTGACCCGCTGACTGTGCCGCTGTTGTTCATGGTGCCGTTCGCGTGCTTGATGATCTTTATTTACTCGATTGGCTACATGGCGCATGACCCGCGTCAGTCACGCTTTTTCAGCTTGATCGCCCTGTTTGCGGGCGCGATGCTGACGTTGGTGGTGGCGGATAACCTGCTGCTGCTGTTCGTCGGTTGGGAAATCATGGGCTTATGCTCATTCATGCTGATCGGCTTCTGGTTCGAGAAACCAAGCGCGTACAAAGCCGCGATCAAAGCGTTTACGACCACCCGTGTCGCAGACGTGATCATGCTGCTAGGGATCGCGTATCTGTACGCCAGCACCGGAACGCTCTCGTTCCGCGAGATTATGTACAACCCCGCTCCCGGCGCGGAAATTGTCGCCGTCGAGGGTGGAAGTGAAGCTATTGTCTCAGAAGCCGAAGGCGAAGAAGGGGCAATCGTTGAAGGCGAACATGAAGGCGAAGAAGGCGAAGAAGGTTACTCAAGCGTCCACGCTGAAACATTGGCGGAACGTTTAGCGAACACGCCCGCCCTGTTGATACCGGGAATGAGTGCTGCCAGCTTGATTGGCATTTTCCTGATCATCGGGACAATTGGCAAGTCGGCACAGTTCCCGCTCCATGTGTGGCTACCCGACGCGATGGAGGGTCCCACGCCCGTTAGCGCGATGATCCATGCGGCGGCGATGGTTTCCGCAGGGGTGTACGCGGTGATCCGCATGTATCCGCTGTTCGCTGCTGGCGGCGATCCGCATCACGGCATTTTCACGCCGCCGCTGCTGGTCATGGCAGTCGTTGGCGCGTTCACGGCGATTTTTGCGGCGACGATTGCCGTCACGCAAAATGACGTGAAGAAAGTGCTTGCCTACTCCACGATTTCACAACTTGGGTTTATGGTGGCGGCGCTCGGTATTGGCGGGTTCGTCGCGGCGGCGTTCCACTTGATCACCCATGCATTCTTCAAGGCGCTGTTGTTCATGGCGTCGGGCGCGGTCATTCACGGCATGGAACACGGTGAACATCACGTTCACGCGCACGGACATGACGAGGCAGAAGAACACAGCCATGACTCACACGGTGCGACGGTGGTCACAAGTCACGCGCATGATGCACACGACGCGCATGATGAACATGGTCACGCACATGACGATCATGGACATGAAGAACATGCGCCGCATTTTGATCCGCAAGATATGCGGAACATGGGCGGTTTGCGTAAGACGATGCCTGTCACATTCATCACTTTCTTGATCGGCGGCTTGTCGCTGGCGGGTTTCCCGCTGATTACGGCGGGCTTCTGGTCGAAAGACGAAATTCTGGCTGAGGCATGGGCTGGCACGACACACGGCTATGGACCTCATGCGTTGGTGTTCGTGCTGCTGGCAATTGCCGCGTTCCTGACGGCGTTCTACACCATGCGCCAGATCGGGATGACGTTCTGGGGCGAAGCCCGCACAGAAGAAGCGAAACACGCGAATCTGGGGCGCGGGATCGTCAGCTTTACGATGACTCTGCCGCTGGTGCTGCTGTCGTTCTTTGCGATTACCGCCGGGTTCGTCGGCGTGCCGTCGGACTTCCCGTTGTTTGGCGCGATCTTCTCGCCAGAATACAACGCTTTCCATCACCTTGTGGGCGCGGCGTTGATCGCGGAATCGTCCGCTGTGCCGTTTAACATTTTCCCGGTGCTGGTGTCATTCGCGGTGGCGCTCGGTGGGATCGGTTTGGGCTACCTGATGTACTGGCGCAAGCCGCTGCAAGCGGGCGAAGTTGACCCGCTGGTGAGCATTCTGGGTCCTGTGTATCCGGTGCTGCAAAACAAGTACTACTTTGACGAGCTGTATACGGCGTTGTTTGTGAAGCCGTCGCAGTGGTTCGCTAAGAATGTCGCCTACGAGTTCATTGATCGCGGCGTGATCGACGGTTTCCTGCACCTGCTCGCCCGCGTGTTTACGTGGATTGGCGATTTCCTCAAGGTGATGAACCTGTGGTTGATCGACGGGGTGGGCGACGGTATTCCCGAACTGATGGCGAAATCGGGCATTTCTTTCCGTCGGCTGCAAAGTGGGCGCGTACAAACGTACATGCTGCTTCTCGCTATTGCCGCACTCGTGATCGCTTTGGTCTTTGCGCTCTCGACGGGCGTCCTACAGGCTGCTCCGTAAGGGAGAGAGATTAGATCAACTATGAATATCTTTGGGTTTGATGTCCTTTCGTTTCTAGTGTTTGCGTCCGCGTTGGCGGCGCTGCTGCTTGTGTTCGTCCCGTCGGAACAGAAAGCCATTGCGCGAATCCTCGCGCTTGGCTTGTCTGTGGCGATTGGTGGCGTGGCGGCGGCGGTGTTCTTCGCCTACAACACGACGGCGGCGGGTCAGCAGATGACATTCCAGACGGAATGGTTCGGTCTGTTGGGCGCGTCGTGGCATGTCGGTATCGATGGGATCAGCGCGTCGATGGTGCTGCTCACGGGGATTTTGACCCCGCTGGCAGTGCTGGTGAGTTGGGAAATCGAGGATCGCGTCAATATGCACATGGCGCTGATCCTCTTTTTTGAGGCGGGTTTGTTCGGGACATTCGTCGCACAGGATTTGATGGTGTTCTTCCTGTTCTACGAACTGACGCTCGTGCCGATGTTCTTCATCATCAACCAGTGGGGCGGTCCCAATCGCAAGTATGCTTCAACCAAGTTCTTTCTCTACTCGCTTGGCGGTTCGTTGGGGATGCTCCTCGCAATCCAGTTGATCGGGATCACGGCGGGGACGTTCGACATTCCCACGCTGATCACCCAAACGGATTTGTGGCTCAATCTGAGCCGCCCCGACGGGCTGTTTCTCGGTATTCCGGTGAACACAGTGAAAGGCTTGGCGTTCTTAGGCTTCTTTGTCGCGTTCTGCATCAAAGTTCCCGTGTGGCCCTTCCATACGTGGCTGCCAGACGCGCACAGTGAAGCGCCAACGGCGGGGTCGATGCTGCTGGCGGGCGTCATGCTCAAGCTAGGGGCGTATGGTTTCCTACGCATCGTCATTCCGCTGTTCCCGGATGTATGGGTAGCCGACATCAGCATTCTGGGGTTGACGACCAACTTTGCAACGTTCTTTGCTATTCTCGCTGTGTTGGGGATCGTGCTTGGCGCGTTCGCCGCGTTCGGTCAAACGGACATTAAGCGGCTGGTGGCATACAGTTCGGTCAACCACATGGGGTTTGTGGCGTTGGGCTTGGCTGTGACGGCGCGAATCTACGGTGAGCAATTTGTGACAGGCTCTACTGAATTAGCGCAGGACGCGATCATTGCGACGAACGGCGCGGTGCTGCAAATGTTCAATCACGGACTCAGTTCGGCGGGTATGTTCTTGCTGGCTGGCGCGATTTATCACAAAACGCATACCCGTGACATGACTCAGTACGGCGGCTTGTGGGTGAAAGCACCGATCTACGGCGGCATTTTCATCTTTACGAGCATGGCGAGTCTCGGTTTGCCGGGATTGAATGGCTTTGTGAGCGAATTTCTGGTCGTGCGCGGGTCGTTCACCGTGTACACGCTGCTGACCGTCATTTCGATGATCGGGTTGCTGTTCACGGGCGGTTACATCCTCAAGGGGATTCGTTCGGTGCTGCACGGACCGTTTAACATGCACTGGCGCGATTACAAGCTGGAAATCGACATGCGCGAGTTCATTGCGATGGCTCCGCTGATGGTGTTGATGCTGATTACCGGGTTGGCGCCGAACTGGATTTTGTCGGTGATCAACGCATCTGTAACCCAACTGTTTGGGGGATCATAGATAAACATGGACTCAGTCAACTTTCCAGTATTAAGCCTGATTATTTTCATCCCCATCATCGCTGCTGTGGTGATGCTGCTGCTGCCCAAGGATCAAAAAGACCTTGTGCGCGGCTTGGCGATTGGCGCGGCTTCGGCGGTGCTTTTGCTCTCGCTGTTCGTGTACCTGAACTACAACAGTCAGGTCGGGAATATCGAGCAGCAGCAAGCGCAGTCGCTGGTCAACGCGGGGCGGGGCGCTGAACTCGAAGCGTTCAACCTTGACGAGTACGCGCCCCAAATGGCGGAAGCCGTCGGCGCGACAGACGCGGGTATTTCGGTTTCCACCGCCATGTATAAAGACGGCATGGCGTTTGAAGAATACGTCCCCTGGCTGCCTCAGTTGGGGATCGCCTATCATCTGGGCGTAGACGGCTTAAGCGTGCCGATGGTACTGCTGACAGGCATGGTCGCAGTGGCGGGCGTGCTGATGTCGTGGCGCATCGATGACCGCCCGCGTGAGTTTATGGCGTTCTTCATGCTGCTGGTGTCGGGCGTTTACGGCGTGTTTCTGGCGCAAGATATTTTTGTGCTGTTCTTCTTTTACGAATTCGCCATCTTTCCGATGTATCTGCTCATCGCCACATGGGGATGGGTGAAGTTACGCGAATACGCCGCCATGAAACTGACGCTGTACATCTTGATCGGCTCAGTCGTGGCGCTGGTCGGCGTGCTGGCGATGCTGTTTGTCACGGCGACTTACTACGAGACGACAGGCGCGGCAGTGTTTGAAGCGGCGAAAGCGGCGAATATTCTGCCTGCTGACCTAAAACCGTTCAACTTTGACATGACCTCTGTCATGCTGGCGGCGGAAAACGGCGCGTTCAACATTGGCGGGTACGCGGGCTTTGATACAATGACGTTCGCTAAATTCTGGTTCCCGGTGATCTTCATCGGCTTCGCGGTGCTGGCGGGCGTGTTCCCGTTCCACAACTGGAGTCCCGACGGTCACGTTGCCGCGCCGACAGCCGTTTCGATGATCCATGCGGGCGTGTTGATGAAGTTGGGTGCATATGCGGCGCTGCGTATGGGGGTACAGCTTCTCCCGGATGGCGCGGCGGTGCATCTGCCGTGGATTGTGTTCCTGACGCTGATCAATGTGGTGTACGGCGCGTTTATCGCCTTCCGCCAGCGTGACTTCAAGTACGTGATCGGCTTCTCGTCGGTCAGTCACATGGGCTTGGTGAGCATGGGTTTCGCCACCATGAACCTGACGGGCATGACGGGCGCGGGCTTGCAGATGTTCTCTCACGGCGCGATGACGGCGCTGTTCTTCGGCTGCGTCGGGATGGTGTATGACCGCGCTCACACCCGCGATATTCCAAGTTTGGGCGGCTTTATCAAGGTGATGCCGTGGGTCGGGATAGCATTCATCATTGGCGGCTTGACGAGCATGGGTATGCCGGGATTGAGCGGCTTTATTGCCGAGTTCCCGATCTTTGCGGGGATGTGGCAAGCCTCTGAGAATGTGAGTTTGCAAATCGGCTCGTTCTCGCTGACAAATTACTATTCGGTCATAGTGGTGATTGCCGCACTTGGCATTGTGATCACCGCAGCGTATGTGCTGAGGGTGACGGGTCAGGTGTTTTTCGGGGAATTTGACCGGGAGAAATACCCGGATGTAGACGACATCACCGTGCGCGAACGGTTCATCCTGATTTTGTTGGGTGCGCCGTTGATTTTGTTGGGGATGCTGCCGTCGGTCATGGCTCCAATGCTGGAAGTCGGCATACGTCCGGTTCTGGCAATCCTTAATGGGGGTGCGTCCTAATTATGGAATTTAACGTATGGCAAAGCCTTCCGGTCATTGCGCCGGAAATTGGCTTAACGATTATGGCAATCGTCATTCTGGCGCTTGACCTGTGGCTGCCAGAGAGCAAGCGGCGCAACCTCGCCATTGTGACGTGTGTCGGTTTGCTGGCGACGACGGCGATCTACATGCTGTTCTGTTTCCCAACCGCGACTGCGCCCGACGCATCAACAGGTTTTGCGTTTGGCGCTCAAGAGGGGCTGTACTGGGGCGGGATGGTAAGGCACGACTCGCTGGCGCAAATCTTCAAGGTGATGGTGCTGATCGCCGGGGCGATCAGTGCGCTGATGTCGATTGACGTGAAAAGCGTGGGGCGCAAAGGTGAGTTCTACTTGATCCTGATCGTCTCGTCGTTGGGCGCAACACTCATGTCGGGCGCGGCGGACTTGATCATGGTGTTCCTCGCGCTGGAAACGACGACGATTCCACTGTACATCCTCGCGGCGTTCAACCGTGAGGACGGGCGCTCATCCGAAGGCGGGATGAAATACTTCCTGTTCGGGTCGTTCGCGTCGGGTCTGCTGCTGTACGGCTTGAGTTTGCTGTACGGCTTTACAGGTCAAACGAATTTGATGGCAGTCGGGCAGTATCTCGGCAGCGAAGCCTTCTCGTTCAATGCTGTGCCTGTGTTAGGCGCTCTCACGCTGGTGGTGGTGGGCTTCGGTTTCAAGATTAGCGCCGCGCCGTTTCACTTCTGGACGCCTGATGTGTATGAAGGCGCTCCGACTCCTGTCACGGCGTTTTTGAGCGTGGCAAGTAAGGCGGCATCGTTCGCGCTGCTGGTACGCTTCCTGCTGGCAGTTTTCCCGCATTCGCTGGTGATCAACGGGCAAGAAATTGAATCGTTCTGGGTCAACCTTGCGACTGTGCTGGCGATTGTGTCTATGACACTCGGTAATCTGGTGGCGCTGGCGCAGAAGAACATCAAACGTTTGCTGGCGTATTCCTCGATTGCACAGGCGGGTTATGTGCTAATGGGCGTGGCGGCGCTGCAAGCGCAAAGCGATGTGAGCATCGCCGCAATTGCCTTCTACATGTTCATGTACACGTTTACGAACTTGCTGGCGTTCGCGGTGGTCGTGCTGTTCAGTGAGGCAACGGGCAGCGAGAAGATTAGCGACCTTGCCGGATTGAGCCGCCGTAACCCATTGCTGGCGCTGGCAATGACGATTGCGCTGCTGTCGTTGGGCGGCGTTCCCCCGGCGGCGGGTTTCGTGGGCAAGTTCTTCCTGTTTCAGGCGGCAGTCGAAGCCAACTTGGTAGGCTTGGCGATGATCGGTGTGCTGAATGCGATTATCGCGCTTTACTACTACCTCGTGATCATCAAGATCATGTACGTGGATCGCAGCCCGGATGAAGATAAGCCGATCCCGATTTCAGCGCCGTATGTATGGGTGCTAGTGGCAACCGTCGTCGCCGTGATTTTGCTCGGCACGGTGCTGGTCAGCCCGATCTTCGATTGGGCGATGCGCGGGGCAGCGGGGTTGTTCACGTAAAACAAGCCTCACCCCCGACCCCTCTCCGAAAAGAGGCTGAGGGGAGTAAAACAAGCCTCACCCCCGACCCCTCTCCGAAAAAGGAGAGGGGAGTAAGCAAAAGTGTATCGGGAAATGCACCTGATATACGGGACAGTTTGGTAATAATGAACAAGTTTTTGATTTTTGTCATGTGTTTGTGATAGAATGCGCGAATGCAGAGATAGATGGGCAGATGAATCAACAACCGCCAAGTCGGTTTAAAAATATGACGCTTGCGCTCGTCGCAGGTCAGGCGGGCTGTTTTTCGCTGTTCGTCATTTTTGTGGCGCTTTTAGCTGGCATTTGGTTGGACGCACAATTCCATTTACGGGGTGTGTTCACCATCGGGTTACTGCTCATGAGTATACCGGTCAGCCTGTTCTTTATGGTTCGTATCGCGCTGGGTGCGGTGAACAATATTCAACCGCCTCCGCCGAAACAGAAACAACTGCAGAAGCAAGTCGGCAAGAAATCGCAATCTACGTACACAGAGGAGGAAGACCTTTGAAAAGATCTGCCCCAGTAAAGGAGCGTCGTGATGAGTGAAGTGAACCGTCGTGGTTTAATTGTATTCCTCATTATGATTGTTGCCCTGGTAGCGTGCGCCATGATCACGTTCGTCATTCTGCCGGGTGCCGGGATCGCTGTTGCGCTCCCCGTCATCACCGTGCCGGGTGAGGCGTACAACGGCGCGTTACCAAGCCAAGATGTTAATTTCACCAATACGCTCATGGCGACTCTGCTTGCAGACGCGGCTGTGATCGTGTTTATCGTCCTCGCCTGGCGTGCATCGAACGGGTGGAAACGTGAAGTCCCGACCCGTTTTCAGGCGTGGGTTGAAATAGTTGGCGAGTTTATGTACAACCAGACGAAGGGTTTTGCGGGCAATAAGCCATTGGCTCGTAATTGGCTCTTCCCGTTGGCTGCCAGCATTTTCGTGTTCTTGTTGGCTGCAAACTGGATGAAGCTACTACCCGGTATTGAAAGCGTGGGCGTGCTGCACTGCGCTCATCCGGGGATTAGCGGGTATCCGGCAGTACAGGTGGGACCTAATGCGTATCAACTGCATGTTGCACAGGCGTTGTATGCAGGTCAGTCGGGTGATGAATCTGATTATGAAGCGTGCCATCACTTCCTCGAAAGTACTGCACGTCCTACGAACGCCCAGCTCACTTCGGCTGCGGACTCATTGAAGATCGAAGAAGATGAGATCACCGCCGAATTTGAAGAAGGCAACATCACTGCGGAAAATCGGGACTCCGAACTGAGTCTGGTGCGGTTGGAAGCCGTTGAAGCGATTTACGAGCATCCCTCGTTCTCGCTCACGTCGGATCAACTTCGCGGGGGTGTGACGCCTTATATTCAGGTGGTGACGCCGTTTGTGCGTGGTGCTGCAACTGACCTTAACCTGACCATCGGCTTGGCGCTGGTGACATTCTTCGCCATTCAGATATTCGGTGTGGCGGCGCAAGGTCCTGTCTACTTCATGAAGTTCATCAACATCCGTGCGCTGGGTACGATGTCTAAGAACCCGCTGGGGGCAATTGACTTCCTCGTCGGTATCTTTGAAATCGTCTCGGAACTCGGTAAGATCATCAGTCTTGCCTTCCGTCTTTTCGGCAATATGTTCGCAGGTGGTATTCTGCTTGCCGTTATGTCGTTCCTCGTGGCGACCCTGCTGCCAGTCGTGTTCTACGGCTTGGAAGTGATCGTGACGAGCATTCAAGCATACGTTTTCGCCGTTCTTACCATTGTGTTCTCGGCACAGGCGATGGAAGGTCATCATCACGATGATGATGAGCATCCTGAAGCCGCCGAATCCGCACACGCTGAAGCCCATTAATTTAACCGCTCACTAGCTCACTAGAATCACTAGAATCAAAGGATAAGGTCAAACATGATTGAAGGATCAATTGAAACAGGGTTGAAAGCCGTCGGCGCAGGGCTGGCGATGGTCGGCGCGCTGGGTCCCGGTATTGGTATCGGTTTGCTGGTGCAAGGCGCT
The DNA here is from genome assembly GCA_038214955.1 of Aggregatilineales bacterium. Taxonomy (GTDB): domain Bacteria; phylum Chloroflexota; class Anaerolineae; order Aggregatilineales; family Phototrophicaceae; genus Flexifilum. The sequence goes on from JBBQRJ010000054.1 coordinate 13,666, forward strand.
TTGCAAGCCATTGGGCGCAACCCCGATGCCGCCGGGCAAATTCAGGCGAACATGATTCTTGGTATCGTTTTCGCTGAAGCTGTCGCCATTTACGCGCTGGTGGTTGCTCTCATCGTCCTGTTCGTGCTTTAACAGGAGTAGACCGATGCAGAAATCATCTCGTAATATCATGCGGTTGTTCTTGCTGTTCGTGCTGGTGATGTCGATGTCGTTCACGGCGATCACCGCGTTTGCACAGGAAGGAACCCCCGCTGGAGAAGAATCCGGTGCCGCTGCTGAATCAGAGGCACAAGAGGTCGGTGGTGACGCAGAAGGTGAACAGGCTGTCGAAGGTGAAGCTGCCGTCGAACAAGACAGCAACCCCTTGACGCCGCTCGGCATCAACACGGGCTTTTTGCTGGCGCAGATTGTCAACTTTGTGTTGATTTTCCTGCTCCTCAGCTCGTTCCTGTGGCGTCCGTTGAGCAACATGCTCGACTCGCGTGCAACCAAGATTCAAAAAGGCTTGGAAGACAGCGCGAAGGCTGCCAGCGAACGTCGTAACGCCGAAGCCGAAGCTGAGAAGATTCTCGGCGCGGCGCGTGCCGATGCTGCCCGCGTGGTTGAAGAAGCCCGCGCTCGTGGCGAAGAAGTTGCACGCAGCGTCGAAGCAGCAGCTCGTACCGAAGCAGATGCGATCCGCGCCGAAGGGCGTACCCGCTCGACAGAAGAACGTGATCGCCAGTTGGCAGACGTTCGCACGCAAGTCGCCGCGATCTCGGTTGCGCTGGCACAACGTTTGATCGGTGAGTCCATCGATCAGAACCGCCAGCAAACCTTGATCAACGACTTCTTTGCGAAAGTTCCCGCTGGTGTCAGCGCACTGACCGGTCAGAATGTCGAAGTCGTCAGCGCATTGCCGCTGACCGACGCAGAAAAACAACAGGTTCAGAAGGAAACAGGCGCGACGGCTGTCACATACACCGTTGACCCCAACATCCTCGGCGGTTTGGTGCTTCGTACCGAACAGCGCGTCGTGGATGGCAGCGTCCGCTCGAACCTCGATAATCTGGCGTCACGTCTGCGCTAAGGCAGCAAAGCAAACAAGTTCACTATAGAACGCGCCGAGTCATCGGCGCGTTTTTGTTTTCCTGAAAGACTCAGTACAATTTTTATGCGAATTCAAACCCCTCACCCCCAACCCCTCTCCCACGCAAGCGGGGAGAGGGGAGAAAAACAAGACGGGCGGGGATCACCTCACCCCCCGACCCCCTCTCCGAAAAGCGAGAGGGGGAGAAAGAAAAGGATGGGCGGGGTTTACCGGACGCGCCGTTGCGCGTCCCTACGAATGGCAGAGGAGGACTAGGCACGCCTCGTCCCTACGAAAATGATGATTACTCTACAAAACTTACTTCAAGATTTAACCCAAAAATACACTCTCACAGGGGATGCGGAGACGTTGATCACCGCGCCAGTGGTGGAGTCGGATGCGGAACTGCTCCCCGGCGGCGTGTTCGTGGCGCGAATCGGCATGTCGGTGGATGGACACAGTTTCATCCCGCGTGCGCTTGCGAAAGGCGCGGCGGCGATCATCGGGGAACGTCCACGCGCTGATCTACCCGCGTTCGATGTGCCGTATGTGCAGGTCGAGGACGCACAGCAAGCGGTTGGTTATCTGGCGGCGGCGTATCACGATCACCCGTCGCGCAAACTGATTGTGATCGGCGTGACGGGGACGGACGGCAAAACGACCACCAGCACGATGATTCACCGCATTTTACAGGTTGCGACGGATGGTAAAGCGGGCTTAATCAGCACCATAGCCGCCGAAATTGGCGCTAAATCAGTGGATACGGGGTTTCATGTCACAACGCCGACAGCGCCGCAAATTCAGGCGTTTCTGGCGGAAATGGTCGCTAATGAGATGCAGTATGCCGTGCTGGAAATGACGAGTCACGGGCTGGCACAAGGTCGGCTGAATGGTGTTGATATTGATGTGGCGGTGCTGACCAACCTCACGCATGAGCATCTGGATTATCACAAGACGTTTGAGAACTATCGCGCCGCCAAAGGGCGCATGTTTGAGATGTTGGGAACGAGTTATCGTAAGTCGAATCAGCCGAAAATCAGCGTGATTAATGCAGATGATAAAAATGCTGAATATTTTAAGGGGATTACCGAACTCCCCTCACCCCCAACAACGGCGGAAAAGCAGCCTCACCCCCCAACCCCTCTCAACGACGCCTCACCCCCCAACCCCCTCTCCCAAAAGCAGGAGAGGGGGAGCAAGATCATTACGTATGGGATGGGGTGGGCAGATGTGCGCGGGACGGATATTATTCATCAGCCCGGTTATACACAGTTTGTCGTGCATTTCGAGAAGCGATCTGAGGTGTTTCATCTGCCGCTGGTGGGGCGTTTCAATGTGATGAACGCGCTGGCGGCGATCACAGTGACGCGGGCGCTTAGAAT
>JBBQRJ010000055.1:0-15988 GCA_038214955.1 Aggregatilineales bacterium
CCGTTCGATGATTCGCCCCGTAGGGACACCCAACGGGGTGTCCGGTTTGAAGAATAATATAGCGGACGCGCCGTTGCGCGTCCCTACGGTTGTCGTGTTTTTTAGAACGTTCGTGTAATGTGACATTGGCGTAGTAGTTACGGTTGCCCTCAATCAGGTTTTTGGGTCAATAAAAGTCAATGCGGCTCAATTGCCAATAATTGAGAAATGATATGCGATTGCCCTACATGCGTACTGTGACCGAAAGCAGGTCTCTCAATATCGGCTATACTTGGATCATGAATTATCGGGAAATCGGTCACCTTGAAGACTCGTCAGCATCGTCGAATAGGCAGTACCGCCCTACCCCTATCCAAGAAAGTAAATTAGCAGCAAATGCCACATCTCGAAACCACCACCGTCCACGCCGGACATACTGTTGATCCGGTGACAGGCGCGATTACGCCGCCGATTCATCTTTCGACAACTTTCGAACGTGCAGAAGATGGCAGTTATCCCGGCGGATTCAGCTATGGACGTGAGAACAACCCGAATCGCAGTGATCTCGAGGCTGCGCTCACCCAGCTCGAAGGCGGTTTCAGCGCTATCCTCTTTGCATCCGGTTCAGCAGCAGCGATGGCATTATTTCAAGCGTTGCAACCGGGTGATCATGTGATCGCCCCGGTCGATCTTTACTATGGCATCAGGGTTATGCTGACCAACATTATGGCTGTATGGGGACTCCAGACAAGCTTCGTCGACATGACCGACTCGGAACAAGTCCTTGCCGCAGTGCGTCCAAACACACGCTTGATTCTGATCGAGACGCCTTCCAACCCCCAGATCAAACTGACTGATATTCGGGAAATGGCGCAAATTGCACATGCGGCGGGTGCATTCCTCGCCTGTGACAATACATTCGCCACGCCGCTCTATCAACGTCCGCTTGAACTGGATGCCGATCTTGTCATTCATGCGACGACGAAATATCTCAGTGGTCATCATGACGTGATGGGCGGGGTTGTGATCGCACGCGAGGAAACGCCGTTATTCGAGCGGATGCGTATGATCCGCCATATCGGTGGCGCGATCCCATCGCCGTTTGAATCTTGGCTGACGCTTCGCGGGTTGCAGTCTCTGGCGTGGCGTATGCGCGGACATTCTGAAAATGCATTACGATTGGCGCAGTTTCTGGAAGCCCACCCACGCATCGAGCGTGTCCTCTATCCCGGATTGCCAAGCCATCCGCAGCATACACTAGCCGTACAGCAGATGCGTGATTTCGGCGGCATGATGTCGATCCTTGTCAAAGGCTCACAGCAAGAGGCACTGCGAACCGCTGCAAACGTCCAACTGTTTACGCGGGCGACCAGTTTTGGCAGCCCACACAGCTTGATCGAACACCGAGCATCAATTGAGGCACTGGGCAGCACAACCCCGGGAAACCTGCTGCGCTTGTCAGTCGGACTTGAGCACATCGATGACCTCATCGCAGACCTAGATCAGGCTTTGGGCTGAACCCGTAGGAGTAGCTCCCTAAAACCCGCTTTCCCCTAGATACTCAAAGCAGCCCTACAAGCCCATCGCAGCGTGATATAGAAAACTCAAGATTGCCTGAAGTGCAACGACTCCGATGATGGGCTACGCTTCGCCCATCATCAAGAGTTCAATTGAATGCGCCTGGTGAATTGGTTCCAGCTTATCAACGAGACGCGCCGTGGGAAGATGAACTTTTACCTGTTCTGGCAAACGCTCGTAGTAATCTCTCGTGAACTGTAGGTCGTGTCGATCAGAATTACTCGCATCTGGAGCATCAACGCCAAGGACGAGTACGGGGCGCGACTTGTCCGAGTGATTGGCAGTGCCGCGATGAATTGTCAAGGCGGAGCGGACGGAAACATCGCCCATCATCGGCATTTTCCGCTGTGCGCGAGCTTCGTATCGGGAGTAGAACGGCTTGGAGGGAAACATTTCATGTTCAAACCCTGTTGGTTCATCCCACTGCGTCCCAGGGGCGATCTCAAAGGGTCCCATATCCTCATAGACATCGACGGCTGTCAGGTTGAATGCCAGTGAGTTGAGGCGTCGACTGATCAGGGTCTCTTTCGGGGAAGGAAAATCTCGATGCCAAGGCTGATCCATCGCGCCGGGGTTGGGTACATCGAACCCAATTTCAACGATCTTATACTCACGTCCGAGAACTGCTTCTGACACAGCAACGACCCAGGGATGCGTTATGAGATCGAGAAATCCACGAATATCCTGTGGGTGAATCTCGACGTAGTGACGTTTTGGTCCGCGTCCGACAGCTCCACCCGGGCGTTGTAACGCATCACGGTATGCAATTTCAATATCTTCGCGCAGTTGTTCGACCCACACCCGATCAAAAGCAGCCTTCAACCCGATAAAACCGTCGCCATAAAGTCCGCCCATGATGGCTGCAACATCGTACTGCCGCAATTCTTCTAACGGTTGAGTTGTCATTACATTCTCCTTGTATTATCACAAATACCGCACTCAGCCCAAATTTTCATTATTCTTGAGTAATGGGGCTGGGTTGAGGGTCTCGTGTGGCACCCTGCACAACGGGTTTGTTGTCGTCCCAAATGAGGCGATCCATCCATACCTGGCGAGTAGTCGTTAGTGCCCCGCCGCTTGTCACTTGCCAGACATGATAAACCAGCCATGTTTCTCCTGCATCATCTATCACAATGGTTTGATGACCGGGTCCAACGACTAGTGGACGGCTTTCCATATCGCTGGAAAGTATGGGATTCTCCTCAGCATCTTCGCATGGACCGAGAGGGGTGTCACATAGTGCGTACCCGACAGCATAGGCATCGCCAGCATATAAATTGCCGGAGTAGAAGAGGTAATATTGATCCTCATGCAGCCACAAAGTCGGTGCTTCGATTATTGCACCTTCCCATGGTTCATCATTGCGGACAAGCTGCACGGGTTCGCCAACAAGCTCTGTGCCATCGGGAGAAAGCTCCTGTACGTAGAGATAAGTTGCCATCATGCAGCAGTTACCATCGTTCTTCCAGTATAAGTAAAGTGTTCCATCTTCATCACGGAAAGGGCTTGCGTCAATCGAGCCACCCATGTTGGCTTGACAAATGAAGGGCGCATCACTGCGATCCCGAAAGGGTCCTGTAGGCGCGTCACTTGTTGCCAACCCAATACACTGTCGGTCAGATGCTCTATCGTGAGCAGTGTAAAACAAGAGAAATTGACCCTCGATTTCTATCACCTCAGGCGCCCATACGTTAGGATTGTTTAAAGTGACCCAACGCGGTAATGCGGGTAACACATCTCGACCAATTTCCCAATGGACAAGATCAGTTGATGTGGCATGAGGAACATTGCGGCTGTTCGCATTCGTGGAATAGGCATAGTAAACATCGTCAACTTCCAGAATAAACGGATCTGGGAAATTTGCAGAGATGATCGGGTTCTGCATCTCCCCTTCACTCTCCTCTGTTGCTTCCTGTGCCGTGACCTGCACGCCCGACATTGTAAACCCGATGAGGATGACTACTAATCCACACCCTAGCCAAAAACCCCGTAGTAATGCCATAAATTAGCCTTTCAGTCCCGTAGTCTGAACACTTTCGACGATATAACGTTGTAGTAAGATATATAGGATGAGAACCGGGATTGAAGTAATGACTGCTCCAGCCATCATTTGCCCATACTCAGAAGTGAATGCACCTTGCAAGGTACGTAGACCAGGTGGGAGTGTGAGCAATGTACGATCTTTAAGCACCAGTAGAGGCCACAAGAAATCGTTCCATGACGCTAGAAAAGTGATGATTCCCAATGTTGCCAGTGCGGGCTTTGCCAGTGGAAGGGCAATAAGTGTAAAAGTTTGGACTCTGGTCGCGCCATCAATGTAGGCGGCTTCTTCCAATTCTTTGGGAAGAGATTCAAAGAACTGACGCATGAAAAATACGCCGAACACCCCTGCCAGTCCCGGAACAATCACCCCCGCATAATTATTGAGAAGTCCCAATGATGAGACCGTCAGGAAGTTTGGAACCAGAAACATAATTCCGGGTAAAAACAGTGTCGCCAGTAATAGCCCGAAAATGAGGCGTTTTCCCGGAAATTCCATGCGGGCGTAGGCGTAAGCAGCAATAGAGTCAATCGTCAGAATCAAAAGGGTAGAAATGGACGATACGAGGATGCTGTTTAAAAACCAACGCCCGATTGGTAAGCTGGAATTATTGAGAATGCTCTCGTAGTTTGCCCACGTAAATGTTCTGGGAATCCAAAAAATCTGAGGAAGAAACCATTCTGACTTGGGTTTAAAAGACGTGGAAAGCATCCACAGTAACGGCACTATGATGAGCAAGGCAATTACAATCAACAAGGCATAAAGCAGCACCTGTTGGATAGGAAATCTCTGGTGTTTAGTGCGGCTAACTGGCGCTATATAGTTCTCAGCATTTACGTGAGCCATGATTTACCTCGCTTTTATTCTTTAGTTCTGAACAGACGGAAATTGAAGAACGAGACGACCATCATAATGGTGGCTACGACAAATGACATCGCTGCGCCGCTGCCCATGCGATTGCGAACGAAACTTTCATTGTAAATACGCAGCATGATGGGCTCTGTTGATCCACCGCCACCTGCCTGCGCTGGTGCACCATTCGTCATAAACAACGGCTGCGCGAACAGGTTAAATGACGCGATAATGGTGATAATGATAATGAAAGTCAGGACGGGACGCAGCTGGGGGATTGTCACATAGCGAAAACGTTGCCACCAAGTCGCCCCATCAATAGAAGCCGCTTCATACAGCGATGCAGGGATATTCTGCAAAGCGGCAAGAATGATCACCATATTGAAACCGCTTGTCCACCAGACTGTCGTGATAAGGATGGAGTACCATGCCCAAGGCATCGTGGAAAGCCAGCGTGGTGTTTCAACTCCCAAGTCTTTAAGATAATAATTCAGCAAGCCGCCCTGACTCTGAAAAATCCAGAAGCCCAACAGACCAACCACCGCCGATGACAAAACCCACGGCGCAAAATAGATTGCGCGGAAGAAATTTTTGCCACGTAAATTGGTGTTTAGCAGAAGCGCTAAAAATAGCGGAATGATAATGAGTAATGGCACACTCATAACTACAAACTCAACAGTATTAATCAGGGCATTCCAAAAGACCGGGTACTCTACCGTTCCCGGCGTAAATAGGCTGGCATAGTTGCCCAATCCGATAAACTGAGTAGCTTCAGGTCTTAAAATGTCGTACTGAAAAAGGCTGATGATTAAGCCAAGTACGAACGGAAAACCTGCAAACACAAGAAAGAAAACAAGGTGCGGCAAAATAAATATGTAAGGCACAATATCAAGGCGTTTTTTAGGTGCAGTGATAGGTGCTAATGCGACTGGTTCATTTACCCTAACAGCCATTGCGGTGTTCCTTTCGCCTGCGTTCGGGGATTACGAAAATGATTTACAGTGTGAACAGAACAACGGTTGAGACCAATCAATGGTTCTCAACCGCTGTTGTCATATTATTTACTACGGAGAGGTCGTCGGTGCTTCACCGAACGTATCACGATTTTGCTGAAGAATCTGGTTTGCACGTTCTGCTGCGGTATTGAGTTCTGCCTGAACATCCGTTGCATTTCCGTTGAGCAGTGCAGCTACCGCTTCGTCCAGCGGGACGTAGGCATCAGTGATGCCGGGGACAGACGGCGGGAAGAACACATAATCCGCCGACCCTGCGGCAATATCAGCCTGTGGTTGAACTTCCGCAAATTCTTCGCTTTCACGAACCACGTTGCTCGCAGGTAGTTGACCAGCACGCGCCCATGTAACGGAATTATCGAGCAGGTAATTGATAAAGATACCAACTGCGGCGTCACGGCATGGATCTTCATCAGCCTGCGCGGGCAGCGTCAGTTGGTGAGAACCCGCCCATACTGCCATTTGAGGACCAACCTGCGGGATGGCTGTAGCAACACCAGTGAAGAATACGCCCTCACCCGTGACATTGGTCGTTTGCCAGATACCGTTCCAGACCATGCCAACGGTGCCGCCCTTGAAGGAATTGAGTTCGGCATCGACTTCCAGATTAGGCTGCGAGTAAGCTGCTTGAGCATCCAGCAACCACTGGGCAGCTTGTGCGCCTGCTTCGCTGTTCCATGCGGCTTCGGTACCGTCTTCATTGAATGAAGTGCCGCCGAATTGATACAGCAGTTGTTCAAAAATTTGACGAATGGGGAAACCCGCCGTGATCATGAAACCGTTGTTGTCGCCATTCGTAAGCGCGGCTGCAACTTCGGCAAATTCTTCGGCAGTTGTTGGCGGCGCATCAAAACCAGCCTCTGTCAGCAAGTCCATGTTGACGAACATCGTCATGGGGTGAATATCCAGCGGAACGGAATAACGCGCTCCATTGACTTCACCTGCATTCCACACGGCTTCGGGGAAATTTTCTCCCGTGATTTCTGTCTGTTCAAGCACCGCGTCAATCGGACGCAGTACGTTACGATAAACTTGTGTGGCGATCTGATCAGCGTGAACAATCGCAACATCAGGAAGCGTACCAGACGCTGCTGCTGTGCCCAACTGTGTGTAGTACTCACTCTGGGTGGTCATTGCGACTTGGATATTTTCGTGTTCGCTGTTAAAAGCGTCAACAATTTGACCCATGAATGGACCATCAGGACCCGTGAAGGGATTCCAGTAATCAAGATTGACCGTACTACAATCTTCAGGAAGTGAAAGTTCTTCTTCCTGAGCAAGCGTTGGCGCAGCAATCAGCGCCAAAAGCGTGACAAGAACCAAAATGAGGCTACGTTTCAACATTTTCAGAATTCTCCTTTTAACTTAGCTTTTGAACGATAGTCCTTAACTGTGAAGTGATCATTTTCCTATTGCGACTCCTTGCCCTATTTACTGCCTGGACAGTAACGCAAACGCATCACAATATCCTGTGGATAATTACCGAAGTAACGTCCAAAGATATTGATTCCGCCGATTCTTGTGGCATCCTCTTTAATACCGATACGCATCGAAATATATTGTCCAACGTCGATATTAAGGGCATCAACCGTTACAGCTGACACCGTGACGCCATCTACATAAGCACCTTCCTGAGTGACTTTCCACATTTTGAGCAACCCATACTGAGAGTTCCACTCTTCCCACCACAGGGGAGTCAAATTTCCGCGTTCGCTGCCGAAATCACCGGGACTTGTCCAAGTGCCGATTTCGACATTGTTCATCCATACGGTTATATCTGAAGGCCAATCATCGTTGTACAGTGGAGCTTCTGAACACAACTCTAGACTGATTTGAATACTTTCGATGACAGCGTCAGCGGGGAGACGATTGGGGAATCGATATTCCAGATAACCCTTTTTGAACCAAATCAATTGAGCGCGGAAACGTTCGGGATCGTAAAAAGTGCTGGGTTCATCAAAGTGTCCGATGATACCCGTCTCGCTGGCAAGTCCACAGGTAGGGGTAACGTGACAATCTACGTAGGCACCAATGGGCATAGAAATATCTATTGTATTTTCAGAAGGACGGTCACCAATCGGTAATGTCATAGCGATTTGGTCGTAAAGCCTGAAACAGAGTTTCTGTAAACCATGGCTGGCGGGTTTGAGTTCAGTACGGATAAGCCCTGCTTTTTCGAGCAAGTTTATATGCATCGTTGCAGTAGAGGCGGGTAAATTCAATGCTTCAGAAATTTCATTCACGCTGCCACTTCGTCCCGATAAGTAACGTAAAATGTCAATTCGCTTATCAGAAGCTAATCCTTTAAGAATTTGCTCTACTTCTACCGAATTATGTTTCAAATCGATGATGAGAACACGTTCATGTTGTTCACCTGTGGCTAATTCACCTACTTTTTGCTGTGTCATTATGATTTTCCCCGCTCTATTTAATGACAAACAGTCTTCATGAGCATCAGTTCAATAAAAAAAGCAACATATTGCTTGGTGCATATATAATATAAAAATTAATGCAACAGGTTATCCTATATCAATCCGCGTTTATTGAAGTATATGCAGGTTAAAAAAACCGTCAACATTGTGCATTTTATTACAAGCGGCGCCATGTGTTTATGTGTTAATTAGATATTGATTCGTTGTGCAACTTAAGATGCCGCAGCTCAGCCGTAATGAACAGGGTTCATCATTTCAATTTTTACTTGCCAAAGTTGGTTCGCTAAACGCGGGACAGCGGACTAAACTTCTGTACCATCTCCTTTACTGCTTGTGAAATTTAACACCGCTTCAATTGCGGCTGCCCTTTCCCCCATCATCTGCAACCCTAAGCCGGATGACTTCATTTGCGGTGAAAAGCCAATACATAGCACCACCCGAAGAAATGCCACTCACATATATTCGATTAGGGTCGATGTTGTAGCTCTGCTGTATTTGATCAACAATGCCCACAATGAGCGAAGGTTCTCCGCTGTCGCGCTGTTGATTGCGTTCATCGTACCAGTTTCAGCAGCGGTGCGGACTAGTGACAAAGTTTTGCTGGGGATAGACCAGTACAAAGCTGTTTGCATCAGCGATAGCACGCATACCGCTTGCTGTCTCCAGAATAGCCGGGTCTTGCATGCATCCATGCAAGAGCACAACTAATGGTCAACACAAAGGGATCGGGCGCTGTCGTGATGTTTTAGGCAGTCTCCTCCACGACGACTACCGCGAAGCAGCTTAACTCGCCTGAATCCCTTTTTCGTACAGTACGCTTAATGAGACCCACAACCGTTTTACTGTTTAATTCCCCACCGCGTCTGCGTCGCACAACGGATCAAGACGATAGAGTGTGCGCTGGGTGCAGGTCAATTCCGGCACATAGCGGTTGGCACGAGTCCAGTCGATCAATTGCGCTAGGTCATCGACGCGCCACAACCGGGCAATGCCGTTATACGACCCCGCGAGCAGGGTTCGTCCATCTGCCGAAAGGTCTAACGCATCGATAGGATTCGGAGAGCCTGTATAACGCCGATAAGGTTCATCGGCGGCGACATCCCAGACGGAGAGAGTCAATAAATGCGCTGCTCCCGGAAAACTACCGACGTATAGCGTCTGACCGTCGTTGCTAAAGAGAATCTCTGCGATCTGTCCTAAACCGCCCGTGAAACGCCGAATCTGCTGTCCACTAGTCAAATCCCATAAAAACATACTGCCATCAAAATGCCCGGATACGGCGGTCAAATTATCGGGCGAAACCGCCAGTGCAAGGCAAACACTGCTTGGTCCAGTGAAGCGCAGCAGCGTTTCGCCGCTCTCCACATCAACCAACACAATGCTGGACGATGGATCAGCGAGACAGGCGAGAAAGCGCGTGGCATCGTGGGTGAAGATCGCATTCTTCACGGGCGCGTCCAACGAATAGCGCCGGGTGATCTCGCCGGTCGAAGAATCAATCCATACCACGTCGCCCTCATCCGTCGAGGCGATAATAGCGCTGCCTTCAGGGGTGAACTCAACACTGTTCACGGGTGATGAGATGCCCTGAACTTCCCACGCCAATAATCCGTTGGTCGCGTCCCAAAGCTTGATCTCGCCGCTCCAATCTGCAGAAAGAATCGTTTCCCCATCTGGGCTGAAGCGCACGCTGCTGGTCGAGGTTGTGTGCGCCACGCCGTCAAAGCCAAAGCGACGGATCTCCGCACCTGTGACGGCATCATAGAGCAGTACCAGCCCCGGTAGTTCACGACGGACAGTACTGCCACCTGCCCCGATTGCGAATAGTCGTGCATCGGGGCTAATAGCGCCGTCCATCAGGAGAAAGGGGAAAAGGCTTTGGGTCTGTACAATCTCGGCTCCGTTGTGCAAATCCCACTGACGGATAGTGCCGTCGCGCGACACACTGAGAAGTCGACTTGCATCTGCATTCGGGAAGATAGCCGACACAGCGTGTCTGTGTCCGGTCAGTAAGCGGGCGACTTCGCCTGTATTGATGTCCCAGAAGGTAATGAAATTGCCTTCCGTCGCAAAGACTGTCTGCCCATCTAGGCTGAAGTACGGTGAGCTAATTGGACCAACCCGTCTGAAAGTTCGTACTTCGCGGTGGGTTTCAATGTCCCATAAACTCATGCTAAAAGGAGAGAAACTCGATACAAGAAACCGGTTTGCATCTGGGCTGAATATAAGTCCACTGGGTTGTAACCCGCTGTCAAACTGGTCGAGCATCTGTCCGGTCGCTGTATCCCACAGCATCACTATTCCGTCCTGCGATGCGGACAGCAGTCTTGCACCATCTGGGCTGAAGCTCAACGCCATGATAGGCATGACGTGATTGTTTAAGGTCTGTAAAAGGTCGCCGCTGTCAGCATCCCAGAGTCGCAGCGAGCCATCGTCGTAGCCCGATGCAAGGTACTCACCGTCGGGGCTGAAAACCACTGCCCACACAAATGATTCTCCTTCGAAAGTACGCAGCGGCTGCTGTCGCGTATAATCCCACAGGGTCATCGTCCCATTCTCTGAACTCGTTAACAATTGCCAATCTTGAGCCTCAGTAGTTGGACGAAATGCAATTGAACTGAGCGGTTCATTGGGAGTTGTCGGGAAAATGCCGGTCACTTTTCCCGAAACCAGATCCCAAACCACAAGCTCGCGGTTTTCGGAATAACTCATCGTGATCAGCGTGCGCCCGTCCGGCGATAGGGTGGCGGCATTCCAATCGTAGAGGTAGCGGTCATCGCCAATCACTGAGAGGGTGCCGGGCGCATAGGCAGCATCCGCCAGAAGTCGCTGGCTTTGGCTGGATGGATTCTCACCCATGTTGGCAACCAGACTCAAGGCGCGGGCGGTGTCCAGATCATTACTCGCATAAGCGGCTTGCGCTCCGTTGACCAGTGCCAGTTCGCGCAGCGACAGCACATTCTCCTCAATGACAGTGCGTGCTTCCTGCTCCCCCACCAACGCTGCATCTGCCCGATTGCGCTCGCCAATCGCCGCCAGTGAAAGTAGGGAAGCGATCACCACTGCCATTCCCATTACGATGACAAGCCCACGTAAGAAGGTCTGTGACCGCCGTTGTAAGCGGGTTTCCTGCGCTTGGCGTTCCGCTTCAGCCTGCTGCTCTCGTTCATGCGCTGCGCTGCTGGCGGACAGGTAATTTCGTTCATGCGGAGTCATCGCCAGTGTTGTATCTATCGCCCACCCGCTGAAGATGTCCAGCCGCGCACCGCGCAGCAAAAAGCTGTCGTCTTGACGAGCGTTGTGCCAATCCTTAGCAGCAGTGTTGAGTTGGCGCTGCAACCGGATTTCCTCACGTGCATTCGCCAACCATTCGCGCAGACGCCCCCATTCACGGATCAACGCTTCGTGCGCGATCTCGACGGTTGGGGCACGCGTAACCAAATCTCGATCCAGCGTAAGTAAGCGGTGTTGGGTAAACGCATCAATCACCTCTTCCATTTGGCGACTATCGTCCACAATCGCCAGCAATTCCGACAGCAGCACCCGCCGCCGGGTGTCTTCTGTTCCTTCGCCCAGCGTGATCAACCGTAGAAAAAGCTGCTGTGCTGCTCCCTGTGCCGCCTCATCGAGGCTGGTGTACACGTCGATGGCACTGCGGGCGAGTGCCCCTGTCACGCCGCCGATCTTTCGGTAGGCATCAAGGCTCAAGACCTGCCCCTCGCGGCGCTCGAACAATTCAGTCATCGCAAATTGCAGCAGCGGCAGCGTCCCGGGTTGTTCCCCCACATCGTTGATGATGGTTGTCGCCAATCCGGTTTCCAGCCGCACACCTACCCGTTCTGCCGGGGCTATAATCGCCTGTTCCAGTTCACGCGCATTCAATGGGATGACGGTTTCGGTGCTGCTCCGCATCAACTCTGCTAAACGCGGGATCATCAGCGGTCGGTCGTAGAAGTCAGCACGCAGGGTAAGGATCACGCGTATCCGACCACGTGGGTCTGTCACCGCTGATAAAAGGTTGTCGATGAAGTGTGTACGGATTGCATCGTCCTCGACCAGCGTGAACAGCTCCTCAAACTGGTCGATCACAAGAATAAGCTCGGTATCGGGGTCGTTGGGTAGGATGCGCTTGGCTGCACGCACCAGTCCGCGCCGATCTTCGCGCAAATGCTCCGTCAAATCGGGCTGTGGACTAGCGGCGACCCGCAGCAGCGCATCTTCCAGTTCTTCAAAGGGATGTGTTCCCGGCAGCATGTCGATGATCAACGGTCGCGGCGATACGTGCAGCGCGCCACGCCGCAGTGCAGGGATCAAGCCCGCCCGCACCACACTTGACTTACCACTGCCGCTGGGACCGACCACGACTAAAAATCGTCCATTGTCGCCGTTTTCGGAAAGCCGTGACAGCAGTCGTTCGGTGAGCGCCGCCCGTCCAAAGAAGTGCTGAGAGTCGCTTTCTTGAAAAGCCTGAAGCCCCTTGTACGGGTTCTCCGGTTCAAGGAGGGGCGGCACGGAAACACGCACGGTTTCACCCGTTTCTTTGATCGACACGGCAGGAGGAGAGAACAACGGGCGATCAATCAAGTGTAGATTTCGCGCTTTTTCAACAGCTTGCTGGCGGTTGTGCGCGTCCAGTTTGCTGTAAATTTGCTTAACATACCATTTGACCGTCCCCGGAGTGAGGAACAGCTTTGCGGCGATTTGTGAATTATCCAAGCCTTCGATCATGTGCTTCAGCACATCGAGTTCGCGCTCCGTCAGCGGGTCAGCTAATGGTTGCGCGGGCATTCGGGAGAAATGGGGCGGGATAGCCGCACGAAACGCCGCCGCAAAACGCTGGACGCTGGCATACCGCTGAAGGGGGTCTTTAGCAGTCGCAGTTTGCAGCACTTCATCGAGTGCCGCCGGAATGTTGGAGTTTTGAATGCTTATCAAGGGCATGGGCGTATTCAAGTGCTGTTTAATGTAGTCGGATGGGGTTGTGGCACCGGGGAACGGTTTCTGTCCCGTCAGCACTTCGTACATCACATACCCTAGGCTGTACAAGTCCGTGCGGGTGGTGATTTCTTGGTTGCGTAAGACTTCCGGTGTGATGTATTCCGGCGATCCTAATACTTCCTCATCAGCGATGTTCCCTTGTGCGCGTAAGTGGAGATTGTGCGCGATGCCGAAATCCGCCAGATATACGTTTTCATCCTCATCCAGCAGAATATTGGCGGGCTTGATGTCGCGGTGAACAATGCCTTCACGGTGTGCAGCACTCAGCGCTGCTGCCAGTTGATCGAGTAGTTGTGCCGCCGCTTCAAGTTTCCACACGCTGCGCCCAATCGACGCTTTGAGATTACTGGGCAACCAGCGCATGACTAAATACGCCCCCTCGGGATCGCGCCAATAATCGTACAACGGCACGATATGGGGATGTGCGAGTCGGGCGATTAACTGGGCTTCGACCTCGAAGCGGCGAATGAAATCGGGCTGACTGGCGTACTGCGGCAGAATAATTTTAATCGCCACATCCCGCTCAATCGCCGGTTGATAGGCTTTGTAAACAGCACCCTGCCCGCCGCTACCAATCTGTTCACGGATATGGTAGGTGCGAACAATCCGATTGCTCAATGTATCCATCGTTTGCCCTTATGGTTTCGGCTGTTCAATAAATACATTGTAGGGACGTTTCGCCTTATTCACCCACGATTCCCCCCAAATTCCCCCCTTGCAGGGCGGAGACAATCCCCCCGCCCTATGACGTATGGTGATGGCATCGAACGAAAACAAGTGCCAACCAAAAGGGTAAACACATGAACGGCATGAATAATCAGCGCGACCACTATCGTGATTTTCAATTGCAGCGCGATCAAATGCTGCGCGCCGCTCATCATGAACACCTGCTGCGTATCGCGGTTCAACGGAGTCCCAAAACGCTGCACACCTTCCGCGCTGCCATGACCCTGTTGATCACGTCACTGTCCCGCTAGTACCCAACGTCCATTAGTTTAAAGAAGGGGAAATCATGCACATTGTGACAAAGCATCTCATCATGCCAGTGCTGTTGTTCGGCTTACTGCTTGGCGTAAGCACTGCACCATCGTTTGCACAAACCATTGATATTAACGATCCGGGCACAAGCGATCCATATCATCCGGCGCTTGTCCAGTATCGTGTCGGCTACTACTTTCAGCTTCAAGGCGATCACGAGCGTGCGATTGAAGAGTTCACCGCCGTGATCGAAGCATTTCCCAATTGGGACGGCGGTTACAGCGCTCGTGGGGACAGTTACGCGGCACTTGGACGGTACGAACTCGCCATCACCGATTATGATGAGGCGCTTGACCTGACTCCGGGCTTTGTCAGCGTCCTTTATATGCGCGGACGTGCGTATGTAGCGACAGGGGAGATCGAATTGGCGGGTGAAGATTATGCAAGCGCGACCCAACAAGCACCGAGTTATGCGCTGCCGTATTGGGGAATGGGCGATCTCGCCTATGAGCAGGGAGATTTGACCGCAGCATTTGTTTTTTATCAGCAATATATAGCGATCACAATAACTCCGCCGGATGTAGAGGTGATCGCACGGGTATCGACGCTTGAAGTCATATTATCCGCTGGCGATGCTTAATCGCATCATTTTTCGGCTGAGGCTTATCGCCAGCAAATTGTAGGAACCGGAGCGAGAGCATTTTCACATAGGCTTTAACTTGATAACTCACCTTACGCAGGGTGTCAGTTTGACCCCCACCCCGCTCGCTACGCTCGCCTCCCTCCCTCGAATTCAGGGGAGGGCGCCAACAGGAGTCTGATTGCTCCCCTCCTCGAATTCGGGGAGGGGTCGGGGGTGGGGTCAGAAATAACGATCTGCGTAAGGTGAGATCTTCATTGAAATGGGAATGCAGCGTGTCCATGTTTTAACAGTTTTAAGTGTTGCGTTGTTCAAGTGAGAAGTGATTACTCTTGTCATATAGCGAAAGCTCAAGACATTTCACCTTTCAATTCCCCTCATACGTTTCTTTTGCGTCGTTACTAGCCACATGTCAGTGCCACCCTATCAAGGACTCAAAACTCAGTGACAGTAGGCTTATTCTCCAGCCACGCAATCATGTTTAATACGAGATAATTCCAGTTCTGGAACCCGCGATTGAGGACTGGTTCACCGTTCTCAGGTTGATAATACTCGTGCATTGCACCAAAACGCTCGACATCACGCCCGAACAGGCAAACCGTGCGTTCGGCAAGCTCACGAGCGTCAGACTCAAAGCCATAGCGCACGAGTCCGCGAAACGTCAGGTAGTTAGACACGCCCCACACGGGTCCCAACCAGCACGACGGATTCCCCGAAGCGCGGATCGTGTACATCTTTTCCATTTTAGAGAGCGTCCGCACCCCATAAGCTGCATTGAACGTGCGCGAATCACGGTAGTGTTCTTTCACAACCCGCTCTGCCTGTTCCGGGGTGGCAATTCCCGCCCACAACGGCATAAACCCCGACCACACACCAATCCGCTGAATCAAACAATCCCAATGACGCGGATCGCCCGCGTGGAGTCCATTCGTCTCTCGCGGCAGCAAATTCAAATCGACGCTGTAGAAGAACCCGTCGCGCTCATCCCAGCAATGCTCAAGCACCGCTTGACGCACATCCTCAGCGTCTTTCCGCATGTGATCCGCTACATCCGTCAAATTGAGCCGATCCGCCAGATAAGCGGCGGCTTGAAACTCTTTGTACATCAAACAGTTGAGGTAAATTGCGCCAGAACTGCGCGGGGGACGCGAGAACGTACACGGATCGTTGTCGCCGCCGATCATCAAGTCGCTTTGCCAGAAGTACACCCCGCAAGCATGGCGATGATTGTTGCGGTAATTGTTGAGGAAGGTTTGCAGATAATAAAATTTATCGCGCAGCCATTCGGCATCACCGCCGCCTAACTGTGTAATGAACGCGGCGTGCTGTGCCAGAACGGGTTTATGCATGTTCTCGCCGTAAGGATTGATGGCGTGATGCACTTCTCCATTCCGATAGACGACAATCGGAATCCAGCCATCCATGCCGCCCCAATGCAAATAGTTCAGGATGCATCCCTGCTCATAACGCCGAGCAT